>NZ_JBEXKU010000037.1:0-71064 GCF_040609575.1 Streptomyces sp. NPDC004647
TGACCGAGCCCTGAGCAACCTGCGCCTTGTCACGCCACCAGCGCGATCGCCTCGATGAGTCCAGTTCTGCAGTCAATGACCGAGCGTGCACAAGCCAGCACCAGAAGGAAACGCGCCGGCAGCCGCACCACCCCGGCGCTCCGGGCGACGACCACATGGCCCGACTCCAGCGGCTGGCGCAGGGCGTCGAGGACGCGTCCGCTGAACTCCGGGGCTTCGTCGAGAAACAGCACGCCGCGGTGGGCGAGCGAAACCGCGCCCGGTCTGGGCAGCCCGTTTCCGCCGCCGACGAGCGACGGCATGGTGGCCGAGTGATGCGGGCCGCAGTACGGCGCCACCTCCACCAGCGGCTTTCCCGGGGGAAGGAGCCCGGCCACCGAGTGCACCGCCGTGACCTCCAGCGACTCCCGCTGTGTGAGCGGAGGCAGGAGGCCGGGAAGCCGCTCGGCCAGCATCGTCTTGCCCGCGCCCGGCGGCCCCTTCAGGAACAGGTGATGGCCTCCGGCCGCCGCTACTTCCAGCGCCGCACGGGCGGCTCGCTGCCCCGCGACATCGGCCAGATCGGGCGGCGCTCCGCCGTCGGCCCCTCCGGCCACGAGGCCGGAGCCCATCGCCGCCCCCGGAACCATGAGCCCCGCCAGCATCGGATCCGGTCTCCCGTCCTCCGGAGGTTCCTCCTCCGGGACCGGCTCGTCGGCCAGGATCGCGATGAGCTGCCGCAGGCTCCGGACACCGATGACCGAGGTCCCGGGAACCAGTGAGGCCTCGGCGGCCGTACGCTCCGGGACGACGACCTGCCGGTAGCCCGCGTCCGCCGCGGCGAGTACGGCGGGCAGTACGCCGCGGACAGGGCGCACCCGCCCGTCGAGGCCGAGCTCGCCCACCATCACGAGATCCGCGACCTGCCGCGGATCGATCCGCTCCGCGGCTCCCAGCACGGCACAGGCAACGGCGAGATCGAATCCGCTGCCGCCCTTCGGCACCGACGCCGGGCTGAGCCCCACCGTGAGCTTCTTCTGTGGCCAGTCGGCACCCGAGTTGACCAGAGCGGCCCGCACCCGGTCCCGGCTCTCCACCAGGCTCTTGTCCGGCAGGCCGACAAGCGTGAAGGCCGCGACACCGGGCTCGAGGTCCGCCTGGACCTCGACGACCACTCCCTCGACGCCGACCAGCGCGACCGAGCAGGTACGGGCGAACCCCATCAGGCCACCCCCCGCGCATGCTCGACGACCGGGGCCCCGCGCAGCGGCAGCAGCACTCCGACCAGGTCGATCCGCACCCCGCCGAGCGGCGGTCCACCGTGCCGCTCCAGCCACCGCTCCGCGAGCCAGCGCGACGCCAGCCGCCGCAACCGCGCCGCCTTGCTGCGTGTGACAGCTGCCATCGGATGCTGGTACGTCCCCGCCCTGCGGGTCTTCACTTCGCAGACCACCAGTGCATCGCCGTCCCTGGCGACGATGTCGATCTCTCCGGCCTGGCAGCGCCAATTGCGCTCCAGGACCGTCATCCCCGCCTGGGCCAGTCTCCGGACCGCCAGGTCCTCTCCGTAGCGCCCGAGCGCTCCCTGCGCGTTCATCGCCACCACCTCCGTCACCGACTGTGACGGCTCCGGAGGGATTCAGTGGATCATGCTCGAGAACGGTGGATTACTCGCCGGTTGTGGACAACCCGACCACTCTTCCGAGTGAAAGCCCGGTCTTTCGAGTGGCGCTCGGCCTCAGCTGTTGAATCCGGACTCACCGGACGGCAGGTCGAGATCGCTCTTATTGAGCTCCTCAATGTTCACGTCCTTGAACGTCAGGACGCGGACCTGCTTGACGAAGCGCGCCGGTCGGTACATGTCCCACACCCACGCATCGGCCATCGAGACCTCGAAGAACACCTCACCCTGGACCGAGTGCACCTGCATCTCGTAGTCATTCGTCAGGTAGAAGCGACGCTCGGTCTCGATCACGTACTTGAACAAGCCGACGACATCGCGGTACTCCCGGTAGAGCTTCAGCTCCATCTCGGTCTCGTACTTCTCGAGGTCCTCGGCGCTCATGGCATGTTCCCCTTCAGCCGTGCGTCCCCCCATTGTGCGTCAGACCCGCAAGCCCTAGACGACTTCAGCAGCCAGGACCACGGGCGCAGCGGGGGGACCCTCGTCGAGCAGCGTGCGCAGCAGCCCGGCGAGCCTGGTCGGATACACCGTCTCACGCGTCGCGGACAGTTCCTCGGACGTCCACCACCGCAGCCCCGCGACACTGCGCCGCTCCAGCTCCGTATGTCCGCCGGTCTCCGTCCGCGTCTGGACAGTACGGCCCAGGTAGTACCACTCGTCCTGGTCCCATCGCCGCCCGTCGAACGGAAAGGAGCAGCTGCGCCGCCACAGCACGGGCCCGAGCCGGACATCGGTGATCCCGGTCTCCTCCGCGAGCTCCCGCCGTGCCGCCTGTTCCAGGGTCTCCCCCTCCTCGACCCCGCCACCGGGTGTGAACCACCAGGTGGAGGCCGGATCGGACGGTTCGAAGCCGTGCAGCAGCAGGATCCGGTCCTGCGGGTCCAGCAGAACGACCCGCGCGACCTTGCGCTGCGGGTCCTTCGCGGCGCTTTCCTCAGACACCGGCACGCACCCTGCGCCGCCCGGCGCGGGCGACGATCGGCCCGTACGCCGCTCCGCCGAGGATCAGCACGACCCCCGCGACCACCGCCACAAAGATCAAGGGCAGCGGACCGGGCTCCGAGACCCCGCCGGGCAGCGCCTCGAACGGTGTGGGCGGTGCCAGCATGCCGGAGCCACCGAGCGGCCACGCGGTCGCCTCCACGCGGGCGTCGACGGATCCCCGCGGCACGGCCCCGTGGTCACCGTCCGTGAGATGCATCCGCGAGTCCTGCGAAGTGCGGCGGTTGTCCCCCAGCAGGAACAGACTTCCCCGGGGTACCGAGGTCTCGAATTCGTCCGGCGATGCGGGCCCCCGGCCCTGCAGATACGGTTCTTCGACGGGGCCGCCGTTCACCTTCAGCCGGCCCTGTGTGTCACAGCAGGAGACCGTGTCGCCGCCGACGCCGACCACCCGCTTCACCATCGGCATATTGCCCCACACCGAGTCGGTGAAGACGACCACATCCCCGCGCCGCACCTCGCCGCCGTCTATCCGCTGCGCGAGCACCCGGTCCCCGGCGTGCACGGTCGGCTCCATGGAATCGGTCGGCACGGTGTACGGCTTGTAGAGCACCGCACCCCAGCCGAAACCGCCGAGGAAGAGCACGCAGCCGACGGCCACGGCCAGCCCGGACAGCACACTGCCCAGCCGGCCGCGGCCGTCATCCGTACGTACTGCAGCGCTCATCCCAGCTCCTCGTCTCGAAGATCTGGGCGGCACCCTACCCGGGGGTACCGTCCGCAGTCAGCCGCCTGCGCCGCCACAGCACCAGCGGCACAGCGCCGGCGAGCCCCAGGGCCGCGGGAGCCACGGTCCCCGCGGCGCTCAGCCCCTTCTGGTCGAAGGTGTCCGGCACCGGCAGCGTGGACCAGCGGTTGAGCGGCCAGGCCACCACGACCGCGCGCCCGACGACGTCGTCCTGCGAGACCGTGCCGTTCCCGGCCAGGTCCTGGTGGTAACGCGAGTCCAGCGAGTTCTGGCGGTGGTCGCCCATCACCCAGATCCGCCCGTCGGGCACCTTTACCGGCCCGAAGGGCCTGTCCCCGCAGGGCGTGTCCCCGGGGTAGAGGTACGGCTCGTCGAGCGCCTTGCCGTTGACCTTCACCGGCTGGGTCCCGCCCTTGCACTCGACGGTGTCCCCGCCGACCGCGATGGCCCGCTTGATCAGGTCCTTCTCCTCGGCCGACGGCATGAGCCCGATGAAGCTCAGCACCTCCTGGAAGCCTTCGGCGACAGGGCCGGACTCGGTCGTCGCCGCCTCGTCGAGCCAACCGCCCGGGTCATGGAAGACGACCACCTCACCGCGTTCCGGCTGCGAGCCGAACCACGGGGTCAGCTTGTCCACCAGCACGCGGTCGCCCCGCTGCAGCGTGTCCTGCATCGAGTCCGAGGGGATCGAGAAAGCCTGTACCAGGAAGGTCTTGATCAGAAGAGCAAGCAGCAGAGCGATACCGATGAGAATCGGCAGCTCCTTCCAGAAGGAGCGATGCTTCTTCTGCTTCACCCGGCCGCCTTCCTCCTCGGGTGGTTCAGCGAGCTCTTCGGGCCGCTCCTCGGGCTCTTCGTGACCGGATCGTGCCCCGACCGCCAAGTCCCCCACATCCACTCCTCACTCCATGCTGCCGCCTGCCCCACACTCGGCGCAGGCCCACCACTCCCATAACGAGCGGGAGTTCCGCAGGGGTCGGGAGCTGAATCATTGCTTGCTTCGCTTGGGACTCTCGGGACCGTTCGGCCCCGTACGACACCCTAGGCGCTGAGCCGCCCGCGGCCGTCGTCGCGCTCCGCGCGTCGGGTACAGAAGCGTACGTTTCGGGCTCTTCCAGGCGCCGCATGTGCCCGAACGGCCAAGCGATGACCTGGGCTCTGCCGACCACGACGTCCTCGGAGACCGTACCGCTGCCGGTCTCGTTCAGGTGAAAGCGTGAGTCGGCCGAGTTGGCTCGGTGATCGCCCATCACGAACATCCGCCGGGGCGGCACTTCCACGGCGAACTTCATCTCGGAGGGGGCATTTCCGGGATTCAGATACGGCTCGTTCAGCGGCATGCCGTTGACCGTGACCCGCCCGTCCTTGTCGCAGCACTTCACCGTGTCCCCGCCGACCGCGACGACCCGCTTGATCAGGTCCTGCTCGTCCTCGGACGGCAGCAGGCCTATGAAGGTCAGAACGTCCTTGGCCTGCTTGACGCCCACGGGATCCTCGGAGGTGGTGGTCTGCTCCTTCTCCAGCCAGCCGCCCGGATCCTTGAAGACCACCACGTCGCCCCGCTTCGGCTTCGAACCGAACCAGGGGGTGAGCTTGTCGACCAGCACCCGGTCGCCGATCCGGATCGTCTGCTCCATCGAGCCCGAGGGGATCACGAACGCCTGCACGAGGAACGTCTTGAGCACCAGTGCTATGAGCAGCGCCACGCCCGCGAGGATCGGTACCTCCCGCACCGCCTTGCCGCGGCGGCGCCGCTTGACCCGCCGGGCGGCCTTGCGCCGGTCCGCGCGCCCGGGCGTGAGCCTGCCCGTTGTGGGGCGGGTGCCCGTGGGCAGCCGGGTGTCCGAGCGGTGATGTCCGTACCGGGGCCGTCCTCGATTACCCATGCCATCGTCCTTGTGCGGACGCGGTCGGTACGTGGTCAAAACCGGCCGGCCGGTCCAGCGTGGTCAGGCGGCCCAGTGGCCAACCGATCCAGTCGGCTCTGCCGATCACCCGATCGACGGGGACCATGCCCCCGCCCGGCTCGCCGAGATGGTCGCGCGAGTCCCTGGAGTCGCTACGGTGGTCGCCCATCACCCAGAGTCTGCCTTCCGGCACCACGATGTCGAACGGCACCTGCGACGGGGCGTCGCCCGGATGCAGGTAATGCTCGTCGACCGCCTCGCCGTTCACTGTGATCCTCCCCCGCTCGTCGCAGCAGGTGACCCGGTCGCCGCCGACTCCCGTCACACGCTTGATGTAGTCGGTCTCGTCCGGCTCGGCCAGTCCCACCGCGGCAGCCCCCTTCCGCAGCAGTCCCGTGACCGGATTTCCGGTCGGACCCCCGCGGACGAACGACCCGGTGCCGTCGAAGACCACCACATCGCCGCGCCGCGGCCCATCCCCGAAACGGTACGCGAGCTTGTTCACCAGCACCCGGTCCCCTGCCCGCGTAGTCGGCTCCATCGACCCGCTCGGAATCAGGAAAGGCTGGACGACGTAGGAGCTGAACAGCATCAGAACAGTCACACAGACACCCGCCAGCAGAAGCGCACGCCGCCCGCGCCGGGGGAGCCGGAGCAACCGTTCCTTCCCCGGAATACGCACGGAGCGCGATCTCTGTTCACATCCCTCATCGAGGGCGGAAGAGCGATCGCGCTCCGAAAGCTGTCCGTCGGTGTCCATCGACACCGGAGCTTATCCGGCGTCCGGGGAGCACCCGACACGGGAGCTTGCCTTCACCATGCCTCTGCTCTGTGCCAAAGACGTGCGAAGCAGAGCTCAGTTGCCGCGCTTCTCCTTGATCTTCGCGGCCTTGCCGCGCAGCTCGCGCAGGTAGTAGAGCTTCGCGCGACGCACGTCACCGCGGGTGACGACCTCGATCTTCTCGACGATCGGGGTGTGCACCGGGAAGGTGCGCTCGACGCCGACGCTGAAGCTCACCTTGCGGACCGTGAAGCTCTCGCGCACGCCGTCGCCCTGGCGGCGGATCACGACGCCCTTGAACTGCTGGACACGGGAGCGGTTGCCCTCGATGACGCGAACGTGGACGTTCACGGTGTCGCCGGGGCGGAACGCCGGGACGTCGGTACGCAGCGAAGCGGAGTCGACGTGGTCGAGAAGGTGCATGACCGTCTGCTTTCTTCGTTGATGCCACAGGTCATCAACGGAACATGGTGATGAGATTCGGGGTGCCACTCACAAAAGTGGCGCTGGGTCGGGCGAGCGTCGTTCCCCCTGTGGCAGGGGCGCACGCCGGACGCACAGCAGCGGCCTATTCTTCCACGGCCTGGGCCGACCGCCCAAATCCGCCGTCCGGCCGCTGTTCCCAGCCGAGCTCGGCCAGGATCCTGCGATCGTCCTTGTCGAGAGCGGCCGGGTCACAACGCTCGATCAGCTCCGGCCGGTTGAGGGCCGTACGGCGGAAGGCCTCGTCCCGCCGCCACCGCGCGATCTTGCCGTGGTGACCGCTCAGCAGGACCTCCGGAATGCCCCGGCCCCGCCACTCAGGGGGCTTGGTGTAGACCGGCCCTTCCAGGAGGTCCGCCATCGCGCCCGGCGCAAAGGAGTCGTCGCGGTGCGATTCGGCGTTGCCCAGCACGCCGGGCAGCAGCCGGACCACCGCCTCGGTGATCACCAGTACGGGGGCCTCGCCGCCGGCCAGGACGTAGTCCCCGATGGACACCTCGAGGACGTCCAGCCGCTCGGCGTACGCGTCGATGACCCGGCGGTCGATGCCTTCGTAGCGGGCCGGTGTGAAGACGAGCCACGGCCGCTCGGCCAGTTCCACGGCCAGGGCCTGGGTGAAGGGCCGGCCGCTGGGAGTCGGCACGATCAGTACCGGCTTTTCCTCGCCGGAACCGGATTCGATGATCGAGTCCAGCGCCTCGCCCCATGGCTCGGGCTTCATCACCATGCCCGGGCCGCCGCCGTACGGGGTGTCGTCCACGGTGTTGTGCCGGTCGTGCGTCCAGTCACGGAGGTCGTGGACGCGTACGTCCAGCTGTCCACGCGCGCGTGCCTTGCCGACGAGCGAGACGTTCAGCGGCTCCAGGTACTCCGGGAAGATCGTGACGATGTCGAGCCTCATCAGGACTCTTCCCGGCCGTTCTCACTGCCTTCGTCGCCTTCGTCCGCGGCTTCGCCGGAAGCCGGCTGAATCTCGTCGATCAGCCCCGGCGGCGGGTCGATGACGGCCCGCTGCTGCTCCAGGTCGATCTCGGGGACGATCTCCCCGACGAACGGCACCATGACCTCGCTGCCGTCCGGCCGCCTGACGATCAGCAGGTCCTGGTACGGGAGATGGGTGATTTCGGCGATACGGCCGATCTCGGTGCCGTCGGTGGTCACCACGTCGAGGTCGACCAACTGGTGGTCGTAGAACTCCTCGGGGTCCTCAGGAGTGTCCTCGGGGTCCACCTCCGCGATGAGCAGGGTGTTCCGGAGGGCCTCGGCCCCCGAACGGTCCGCCACTCCCTCGAAGCGCAGCAGCAGCCTGCCACTGTGCACCCGGCCGGTCTCGATGGTCAGCGGGCCTGCCGAGGCGGGGTCCGTGGCCAGTACGGCGCCGGGCGATAGCCGCAGCTCCGGCTCGTCGGTGCGCACCTCCACCGTGACCTCGCCCTTGATGCCGTGGGCGCGGCCCACCCGCGCGACTACGAGCTGCACAGCCCGTCCTTTCCACTCCACCTTCGTGAAGGGCGAAGGGCCGGGGACGTTTCAGCGCCCCCGGCCCTTCGTCACCTCAGCCATCAATTGAGTACCTCAGCAACGGGACCCACCTCCGCGAGAGCGGATGGGGTCTCCCCCGGACGGGGTCCGGGGAGGCTGGGCCGCAAGATTCAGACCTGGTCCACGTCGACGAGGTCGACCCGGATACCACGGCCGCCGATGGCGCCCACGACGGTGCGCAGAGCGCGAGCGGTGCGACCGTTGCGGCCGATCACCTTGCCGAGGTCATCGGGGTGCACCCGGACCTCCAGCACACGTCCGCGACGCAGGTTGCGCGAGGCGACCTGTACGTCATCGGGATTGTCAACGATGCCCTTCACCAGGTGCTCGAGGGCCTCCTCGAGCATCCTCAGGCCTCGGTCGACTCGGTGGACTGAGCGGGCTCGGCCGCCTCGTCCGCCTTCTTCTCAGACTTCTTGGCCTTGGGGGTGATGGCCTCACCCTTCGGCTCGTCGCCGGACTCCTTGGCCGCGGCCTCGAAGAGCGCGCGCTTGTCGGCCTTGGGCTCGGCGACCTTCATCGGCGGGGGAGCAGGCAGGCCCTTGTACTTCTGCCAGTCGCCCGTGACCTTGAGGATGGCGAGAACCGGCTCGGTCGGCTGGGCACCGACGGACAGCCAGTACTGCGCGCGGTCGGAGTCCACCTCGATACGGGAGGGGTTCTGCACCGGGTGGTACAGACCGATCTCCTCGATGGCCCGGCCGTCACGGCGGGTACGGGAGTCCGCAACGACGATGCGGTAGTGCGGCGACCGGATCTTGCCCAGACGCTTCAACTTGATCTTGACTGCCACGGCTGTGGTGTCTCCTGCTCTATGACGTGTTTGAGCACGACGTCTTCCACGTGGGGTTGTGGGATCCGAGTGCTCGATGGACGCGTCAGCCGAGGGAGAGAGGGGTCCGGACCGGCTGCCGAGTACTCAGCGGTCCATTCTGCCACATCGCCGGAGTACTGCCGTACGCCCCTGTGCGACCCCGTATGGCGCATGAGCCGCCCGGGGGCCGTACGGCATCGTCAGGCGGCCGCGGCCGCCTCGGGAATCCGGAACGGCTTCCCGCACCCGCCGCAGACGATCGGCGCCTGGGCGAGTACGGACGGCACGACCCGGACATTGCGCCCGCAGTCGCACACCGCCTTGACCCGGACGCCTCCACCGGAGGACCCGTGCCGCGCGGCCGGGCCACGGAAGCTGCGGCCGGTGTCGGCCGTTGTCGCGGCGGTGTGCGCCTTCAGTGCGCGCTGCAATCGTTCGATGGTGGGTCGGTAGCGCTTCCTCGCCTCCGGGCTGAGAACGACCAAAGAGAAACCGCTGCTGGGATGCGGCTCGTCCGTGTGGTCGAGCCCCAGCTCCTCGGCGATCGCGAGGAATCTGCGGTTGTGGTACCGCCCGGCCCGCGAAGTGTCGCGCACCCCGCGGGCTGCGGCGATGCCATGGACGGCCTCATGGAGCAGCCGTTCGAAGGAGAGCTCGGCGCCGCAAGCGGACGAGGACTCTCCGATCAGTGATTCTGGCGCGGCGAGATCCGGCAGCTCGGGGTGGTGCCGTTGAATATCGGCCCACGCCTGCGCCAGTTCCGCGGCGAGAACAGGTGGTGTCGTGCTCACGTCGTAATAACGAGCCGGAGTGCCCCGGTGTTCCGATTCCGGGCCATCCCAAATAATTTGCACGTACCAGTCAGTTTACGCTCATGCGTCCTGACGAGGGCGGGTGCGCGGATCTACGGAGAAGTGGCGCAGCTCCCGCCAAGCCGGTACGTACCGGTTCGTACGCCCCAGCGCGTAGAGAAACTCCTCACGCCGGGTCGGAACCTGCCCCCGGTCGGCCCGCACGGCCACCCGCACCGCCGCCAAGAACCGCGCTCAGTAGGCGCGTCCGACGACGGCGAGCGTACCGGGGGCGTCGTCGGAGTCCGGAACCGACCCGTCCTCGGCGACCAGACAGCGTACGGTCACCGCCTTCTCCGCGAGCGCGGCCTCTCCCTCGGCCCCCAGCTCGGACCACGGGATACGGGCCCAGCCACCCGCCATCGCCGCCTCGGCGGCCTCGGCGACGCTCTTCACGTCGGAGGTACGGGACTCGCGGCGTTCCCGGGACTGCCGGAGCAGCAGCGCCTGGTCGTCCTCGAAGATCTTCGGGAGGAGCGCCTCGAGCGCGTCGAACTGCACCGGCTCCTTGCCCCCGGCGATACGGCGGACCAGCATCGCGGAGCCGTTCTCCAGGTCCCGCGGGCCGATTTCGATCCGGACCGGGACGCCCTTGAGCTCCCAGTCCACGGCGCGCCGGCCGAAGGGGGTGTCGGTGCGGTCGTCGACCTGGACGCGGATGCCCGCGGCGGAGAGCCGGCCGCCGATCTCGCGGGCCTTGGCGAGCACCGCGTCGTCGCCCTTGATGGCGAGGACCACGGCCTGGACGGGCGCGAGGCGCGGCGGGACGCGCAGACCGCTGTCGTCACCGTGGGACATGATCAGCCCGCCGACCATCCGGGTGGAGGCGCCCCAGGAGGTCTGCCAGACCAGTTCCTGCTTGCCGTCCTTGGACAGGAACTGGGTGTGGAAGGCCTTGGCGAAGTTCTGGCCCAACTCGTGGCTGGTGCCCATCTGGAGGGCCTTGCCGTCGCCCATCATCGCCTCGAGGGTGAGGGTGTTGATGGCGCCGGCGAAGCGCTCCTTGGGGGTCTTGCGTCCGAGGACGACGTCGATGCCGAGAAGGTTCGTCATGAAGTCGGCGTAGACGTCCCGGTGGATGCGGGCGGCGTAGTCGCGGGCGTCCTCGTAGGTGGCGTGGGCGGTGTGGCCCTCCTGCCAGAGGAACTCGGTGGTGCGTAGGAAGACGCGGGGGCGCATCTCCCAGCGGACGACGTTGGCCCACTGGTTGATCAGCAGGGGCAGGTCCCGGTAGCTCTGCACCCACTTGGAGAAGTACTCGTTGATGATCGTCTCGGAGGTGGGCCGGACGACGACCGGCTCCTCCAGCTCCTTGCCACCGCCGTGCGTGACCACCGCGAGCTCGGGGGCGAAGCCCTCGACGTGCTCGGCTTCCCTGGTCAGGTACGACTGCGGGATGAAGAGGGGGAAGTAGGCGTTGGAGGCACCCGCGCCCTTGATGCGGGCGTCCATCTCCTGCTGCATCCGCTCCCAGAGCCCGTATCCGTATGGACGGATGACCATCGTGCCGCGCACCGGGCCGTTGTCGGCCAGCTCGGCCTTGTTGATCAGGTCCTGGTACCAGCGCGGGAAGTCATCCGCCTGGGGGGTGAGAACGGGAGCCTTTGCCATGGCGGAGATGGTACGGGGGTGTCACGCTGACTTGTGAATCAGCGGGCGTGCGGACGGCGTGCGAGGCGGTACCGGGGGCGCACGGAGGGGGGCACGCAAGCATTGCCGCACAACCCCTGGACTGAGGGACGGATGCGGAGTTCCCTGGCATACGGGGGATGTGGAGCGGTAACGGGGGCGGATCTGGCAGACGATGGGAATGGCTCTCGGCGGATTGGGGCGCTTCGATGACACCCACGCTCGTTCGGCAGCACCACCTACACCCCGTTTCCCCACCACACCCGGACGCCGCTGCGCGTGCCCGGGACTGGGCGGAGATCCAGGAGCGCATGCTGGTGCCGCTCTACGAAGCGGTCCACGAACGGTTGGACGTGGGCTCCGGGACCAGGCTGCTGGGTCTCGGCTGCGGCACCGGCCTGGCCCTGCTCATGGCGGCGGCGCGGGGCGCGTACGTCACCGGTACGGACGCGGATCCGCAGCGTCTCGCGCTGGCCCGGGAGCGGCTGGCGCCGGGCGCTGAGGAGGGCGGGCACGAGGCCCGTACGCGCTTGCTGCGGAGTGCTCCTGAGGAACTCACGGACAGGCGAGGGCCGGCATTCAATCTGGTGACGGCCTTCGACCCGCAGTTCTGGGCCGGGGGCGATCTCGGAGACCTCGTACCGGCGCTGAAGGCGGCGGCTGCCCTGGCGGAGCGCGGCAGCCCGGTCGTACTGGCCGGGTGGGGACCGGCCGAGCGGTGTGCCACCTCGTCGGTGCTGCGGGTGGCATCCGGGCTCGCCGGTCCTGCCTGGGGTACACCGTCCGAACGGCAGACGGAACTCGGCGTGCCGGTCCCCGGAACGCCGCACGGCTGGCGGCCCGGCGGCCGGGACGACCTGGAGGACCTGGCCCACCGGGCCGGTCTGCGGCCGGACGGGTCGGGGCGGGTGGCCTGCCCGTTCGGCTACGCCGACCTGGACAGCGCGGTACGCGGTCTGCTGTCGACCGGCGTGTTCGACGCCGCGGTGGCGGCGACCGACCGGGAGCAGGTCGGCAAGGAGCTGACCGAGGCCCTGCATCCCCATCTGCGCCCGGACGGCACCGTCTGGATGCCGAACGTCTTCCGCTACCTCATCGCCCGCGTCTGAGACCGGTGGCCGGGGAGCGGACCGCTCCCCGGCCACCGGGCCGTGCTCACTACTACTTGTCGTCCGGGGGCAGCATGTCCCGGAATTCCTTCGGGAGTTCGAAGGAGCTCGCGTCCATGCCGGCGCCCGGCATTCCGAACGCGCCGCCCTGGTCGGCTCCCGGCCCCGCTCCCGCGCCCGCCGCTCTCCGCTGCGCCGCGGCCTGCTCCTCGGCCTTGCGCTTCATCGGGTTGCCGCTCTTGCGCTTGCCCTTGGCCTGCTTCTGCTGCTTCTTCTGACGGCCGGGTCCACCGCCCATGCCCGGTACGCCGGGCATCCCCGGCATCCCGCCGCCCTGGGCCATCCGCGACATCATCTTGCGCGCATCGAAGAAGCGCTCCACCAGGCTCTTCACCGCGCTGACATCGACGCCGGAACCGCGGGCGATGCGGGCGCGGCGTGAGCCGTTGATGATGTGCGGGTCCTGGCGCTCGCCGGGCGTCATCGACTTGATGATCGCGGCGGTGCGGTCCACCTCGCGCTCGTCGAGGTTGTTGATCTGGTCCTTCATCTGGCCCATGCCGGGAAGCATCCCGAGCAGCTTGGAGATGGAGCCCATCTTCCGGACCTGCTCCATCTGGGCCAGGAAGTCGTCCAGGGTGAATTCCTTGGGCCCCTTCGCCAGCTTGGCCGCCATCTTCTCGGCCTCGTCCTGGCTGAAGGTCTGCTCGGCCTTCTCGATCAGGCTGAGCATGTCGCCCATGCCGAGGATGCGGGACGCCATGCGGTCCGGGTGGAACGCGTCGAACTCGTCCAGCTTCTCGCCATTGGAGGCGAACATGATCTGGCGGCCGGTGACATGCGCGATGGAGAGAGCGGCACCACCCCGTGCGTCACCGTCGAGCTTGGAGAGCACCACGCCGTCGAAGCCGACGCCGTCGCGGAACGCCTCGGCGGTGTTGACCGCGTCCTGACCGATCATGGCGTCGACGACGAACAGCACCTCGTCCGGGCTGACCGCGTCGCGGATGTCCGCGGCCTGCTGCATCAGCTCCTGGTCGATGCCCAGGCGGCCGGCGGTGTCGACGATCACCACGTCGTGCTGCTTGGTCCGGGCGAAGTCGATCGAGTCGGCGGCGACCTGCACCGGGTCACCGACGCCGTTGCCCGGCTCCGGGGCGAAGACGGCGACACCCGCGCGCTCGGCGACCACCGCCAGCTGGTTCACGGCATTGGGGCGCTGGAGGTCGGCGGCGACGAGCAGCGGCGTATGGCCCTGGCCCTTGAGCCAGAGACCGAGCTTTCCGGCGAGCGTGGTCTTACCGGAGCCCTGGAGGCCGGCGAGCATGATCACGGTCGGCGGGGTCTTGGCGAACCGCAGGCGGCGGGTCTCGCCACCGAGGATGCCGATCAGCTCGTCATTGACGATCTTGATGACCTGCTGCGCGGGGTTCAGCGCCTGGGAGACCTCGGCGCCGAGCGCCCGGTCCTTGATCTGCTTGATGAAGGCCCGCACCACCGGCAGCGCGACATCCGCCTCCAGCAGCGCGATACGGATCTCGCGCGCGGTGGCGTCGATGTCCGCCTCGGACAGGCGGCCCTTGCCCCGGAGGTTCTTGAACGTCGCTGCGAGGCGGTCGGAAAGAGTGTCGAACACGGCGGTCGCGAATCCTCGTATCGGGGGGCAGTCGGGCGAATGACTCCCAAGCGTATCCGTCCGGCCGGGGTGTGGTCTGCCCCGCACCCGGACCGGGGCTTCTGCCTCCGGTTCAGCGCAGGGCGCTCTCGACCGCCTGAGCGACCTCCGTGGCCTGCGGATCGGGGAGCTTGGCGCCCTCGGCATCTGTGACATAGAAGGCATCCACGGCGTTCGCTCCCAGCGTGCTGACATGGGCGCTGCGCACCCGCACTCCGGCTCCGTCCAGGGCCCGGCCGATACGGTGCAGCAGCCCTGGGGCGTCCTGGGCGCGTACCTCGATGACCGTGGCCAGACGGGAACCGGCGGAGGCGACGGTCACCCGCGCGGGCGGGGCCGGCACGCCGCGGCGGCGCGGATAGGCCGCTTCGCGCTCCGCGAGCCGTGCCGGGATGTCCAGCGATCCGTCCAGGGCGCGGACCAGGTCCGCCCGGAGCCGGGCCGCCTGCGGCAGCGAGCCGTACTCGGCGGCCACCCGCCAGCTCAGCAGAAGTACGCCGGTGCCGGCCTGCGCCCCGGCCGGCACCCCGGCCAGGCTCTCCGGAAGATCGACGGCGCGCAGATCCGCCGCGCGGACCGTCAGCCGGTGCATCGCGAGCACACCGGCCACGGCGGGCAGCACACCCGGCTGGTCGGGAACGGCGATGAGCAGCTCGACGCCGACAGGCTCGGGTCCGGGCCCGGTGGCGCCGCCATCCGCCGCCGCCGTCGGCGCCATACCGCCCGACGCGCCGGCGGCCCCGTCCTCACCGGGCAGCGCCGCCTCCGTCTGCGCGTGCAGCGCGAGGACGGGCCCACCCGTCCGCAGGGCCTCGATCGCGAGCCGCTCCTGCTCAGCGGTCGGCTCGCCGGGCGTGCTCAGGTCCTCCGCCGCCTCGCCCGCCAGAACAGCCGTGACGCGTTTCACCAGATCGGCCACGAGCGAGCCGCGCCAGGTGCTCCAGGCCGCAGGGCCGGTGGCCAGCGCGTCGGCCTCCGTCAGGGCGTGCAGCAGTTCGAGCGTCCCGGCGCTGCCGACAGCTTCGGCGACCGAGCGGATCGTCGCCGGGTCGTCCAGGTCGCGCCGGGTCGCGGTCTCCACGAGCAGCAGATGCCGGCGTACCAGCGTGCCGACCACCGCGACGTCCGTACGGTCGAAACCGATCCTGGCGGCCACGTCGCGGGCGATGGTCTCGCCCGCCACCGAGTGGTCGCCCGGCCAGCCCTTGCCGATGTCGTGCAGCAGCGCCGCGACCAGCAGCAGATCGGGGCGGCCGACGCGACGTGTCAGGGCGGCGGCCTGTACGGCGGTCTCGACGAGGTGCCGGTCCACTGTCCAGCGGTGCACGGCGTTGCGCTGCGGACGGCAGCGGACCCGCTCCCAGTCCGGCAGCAGCCGGGTGATCAGCCCTTCGGCCTCCAGCGCCTCCCAGACCGGAACGGTGGACTCACCCGCGCCGAGCAGCGTGACGAGCTGTTCCCGGGCCTCGGCCGGCCACGGTACGGGCAGCGGGCGTGCGGCACCGGCCATCCTCCGTACGGCGTGCAGCGAGAGCGGGAGCCCCGCCTGGGCCGCGGCCGCCGCCGCGCGCAGCGGGATCACCGGATCGCGCTCGGGCCGCGCGGTACGGGCCAGCACCACCTCGCCGTCCTGCTCCACGACTCCTTCGGCGAGCGGGGTGCGCTCGGCGCCGTACTCCCCCGGCGCGCGGCCCCCGCCCGCGCGCCCGCCACGGCCTCCGAGCAGCCCCCGCAGCCGCGGGCGCATCGAGCGGGCGCGCAGCACCCGGCCGACCTCGCGCCAGGTCACATCCCCCGCGTAGGACACGGTGCGTGCGGCTTCGTACACCTGTCGCAGCAGCGCGTCGGCGTCCAGCAGGCCGAGGTGGTCGGCGACCTGGTCCTGTTCCTGCAGCGCCAGCCGGTCGGTGGCCCGCCCGGTGGCCAGATGCAGAGCGTCCCTGGCGTCCAGCAGCAGCCGCCGGGCCTCCTCGAGCCCCTCACGCGGGGCGTCGGCGAGCCAGGACGCGGCGACGGCGCGCAGCGCGGTGACATCACGCAGCCCGCCCCGCGCCTCCTTCAGGTCCGGCTCCAGCAGGAACTGCAGCTCGCCCTGGCGATGCGCCCGCTCCTGGCACAGCTCATGGAGCTCCGGAAGCCGCTTCGGCGCCTGGTTGCGCCAGTCGGCGAGCACGGCCGTACGCAGTCCCGCGGTCAGTGCGGCGTCCCCCGCGACGTGCCGGGCGTCCAGCAGCCCGAGCTGCACCTTCAAGTCCTCGCCCGCCGTCTTCCGCGCCTCGGCCGGAGTGCGTACGGAGTGGTCGAGGGCGAGCCCGAGGTCCCAGACCGGGTACCAGACCCGGTCCGCCAGCGAGGCCACCGCGCCCGCGTCCGCCGTTCCGTCGTGCAGCAGCAGAAGGTCCAGGTCGCTGCGCGGCGAGAGCTCACCCCGGCCGTACCCCCCGACGGCCACCAGCGCGACTCCGCGCGTCCCGGCGGCCTCGGCCGCGCCCGAGACCAGAGCCGCCAGCCACTCGTCGGTAAGTCCGGCGAGCCCCGCACGGCGCGGCGGCCCGCCCTGCGACTTCTCCTGGAGAAGCCGCAGTCGGGCCGCCGCGTAGCCGCTGGGTCCCGAGCTTGCCGATGGCGTCTGGTCTTCGAGGCTCTCTGCTGTCACTCGGGCTCCTGACCGATCGTGTCCGCTCGTCCCCGGGCGCTCGGACCCGGTGCCGGCTGCCGGCCCTCCTCGCCGCCTGCGGCGAGGAGGGCCCTCTCTTCTCTTGCGCTCTGCTCGTTCCAGAGCCGGTTGCTAGAGCGCGTCCGGGCCGCGCTCGCCGGTCCGCACCCGGACCGCCGTGTCGACCGGGACACTCCACACCTTGCCATCGCCGATCTTGCCGGTCCGGGCGGCCTTCACGACGACGTCGATCAGCTGCTCGGCGTCCGCGTCCTCGACCAGCACCTCGATCCGGATCTTCGGAACCAGGTCGACGGTGTACTCCGCGCCGCGGTAGACCTCGGTGTGGCCCCGCTGCCGTCCGTAACCGCTCGACTCGGTGACGGTCAGGCCCTGGACTCCGAAGGCCTGCAGGGCCTCCTTGATCTCGTCGAGCCGGTGCGGCTTCACGACTGCCGTGATGAGCTTCATGCATCCACCTTCTTGTTCTGCGCCTTCTGTGCCTTCTGCGACGCGGCCGCTCCGGACTCGTCCGAGCCGAGGGCGGACGCCGTGCTACGGCCCTCCGGCGAGCCGCCGACCGCACTGAAGTCGTACGCGGTCTCGGCGTGGAACGCCTGGTCGACGCCGGAGGTCTCGTCGTCCTCGCTCGCCCGGAAGCCGATGGTGACATCGACGAGCTTGGCGAGGATCCAGGAGACCACGAAGGAGAAGCCCATCACCGAGAAGGCTCCGATGGCCTGCTTGCCCAGCTGGTCCATGCCACCGACACCGTCGGTGGCGAGTACGCCGACGAGCAGGGTGCCGATGAGACCGCCGACCAAGTGGACGCCGACGACGTCGAGGGAGTCGTCGTAGCCCAGCTTGTACTTGAGGCTGACGGCCCAGGAGCAGAGCACACCCGCCACGACACCGATGAGGATCGCGCCGAAGGCGTTGACATGCGCACCGGACGGGGTGATGGCGACCAGGCCGGCGACCGCGCCGGATGCGGCGCCCAGCGTGGTGAACGCACCGTGCCGGATCCGCTCGTACACCAGCCAGCCGAGCATGGCGGCACCGGTGGCGACCTGGGTGTTCAGCGCCATGTTGGCGGCGGTGCCGTCGGCGGCCAGCGCCGAGCCGGCGTTGAAGCCGAACCAGCCGAACCACAGCAGGCCGGCGCCCAGCATCACCAGGGGCAGGCTGTGCGGCCGCATCGGCTCCTTCTTGAAGCCGATCCGCTTGCCGACGACCAGTACGGCGGCGAGCGCGCCGATACCGGCGTTGATGTGCACCGCCGTACCACCGGCGAAGTCGATCACCTCGAGCTTGTACAGCCAGCCGTCCGCCTGCCAGACCCAGTGCGCCACCGGGAAGTAGACGACGCTGACCCAGAGGGTGATGAACAGCGCCCAGGCGCTGAACTTCACGCGGTCGGCGAGCGCTCCACTCATCAGGGCGGGGGTGATGATGGCGAACATCAGCTGGAAGAGGGCGAAGGCGAAGACCGGGATGCCTTCCTTGCCATCGGTCAGCGTCTCGGGGGTGATCCCCTGGAGGCCGATGTGGTCGAAGTTGCCGAGCAGCCCTCCGCCGATGTCATCGCCGAAGGCCAGCGAGTATCCGTACAGCACCCACAGCACACTGACGATGCCGAGGGAGATGAAGGACATCATGAGCATGTTGAGGGCACTCTTGACCCGGACCATGCCGCCGTAGAAGAAGGCCAGGCCGGGCGTCATCAGCATGACGAGCGCGGCACTGATCAATACGAATGCGGTATCTGCGCCATTCAATGTCGACGTCTCCTCGATGCGACGGCCCGTGCGGGCAGGTTCTGAATGTGGGCCGGTTTTCGCCTCGAGATTGACGGAGGCCGGTTTCAGCCGATGCCGCACGGTGTTTCGCCGCAGTGACGAAGGGCGTGCGTGTGTTACGTGCGGATGAACTGCCGGTGGGCCACCCGGCGCTCCGGCTACTCTCCCCCGAGCACAGGGACCGGCCGCGACCGCCATCCGGTTGACCTGGCACGGGGGAGCCGAGTCGGGTATCACGGGATGGCGGCCGCAGCCGGGGTCGATGGGCCCGCACTGGTCCGTTTCGGGCCCCGCGCCGGGCGCCTGGCCTGCGCAAAAGCCTCGGGAAGGCGGTGCGCTTCAGCCCGCCCGGACGGCCTCCAGCGAGTCCGGCAGATGCAGGTCGAGCTGCTCGGTGAGGTGGACGACCTCCGCCACGCCGCCGAAGCCCCGGGCCGCGGTGTCGACGGTCTTGCGCAGCCGGGTGTTCACCCGCTCCGAGCGGACCCGCTTGGCGATGTCGAGCGCCCGTTCCGCCAGCTCCGCCGACTGCTCGGGCTCCTGCTTGAGCAGATGGACCGTGGCCATGCCGATCAGGTTCAGCGCATACGACCGCTGGTGCTCCTGGTCCTGGCCGAAAAGGTCTACGGCCTTCTGCATCACCGGCTCGGCGAGCGAGGCGTACGTCGGGCTGCGCCCGGCCACATAGGCCAGGTCACGGTAGGAGTGGGCGTTCTCGCCGTTCAGCTCGGCCTCGGAGAAGAAGCGGATCCAGTCCGGGTCGCCGTCGGACACGGACGTGTCGGCGAAGGCGTCCTCGGCCATCCGCACCGCGCGGTGGCACTTGTTGGGCTGGCCCATGTTGGCGTACGCCCTGGCCTCCATCGCATACAGCATCGCCTGGGTGCGCGCGGTCGAGCAGTCCCGGCTCCCGTACTGCGCGAGGTGGATCAGCTCCAGGGCGTCGTCCGGCCGCCCGACGTGGATCATTTGGCGACCCATGTTCGAGAGAATGAACGAGCCGAGCGGCTTGTCCCCGGCCTCCTTGGCGGCGTGCAGGGCGAGCACGAAGTATTTCTGCGCGGTGGGCTGGAGACCGATGTCGTAACTCATCCAGCCGGAGAGCTCGGCGAGCTCCGCGGCGACCTTGAACAGCCGCCGGGACACCGGCTCCGGCTGCGGCTCCTGCAGCAGGTCGGTGACCTCGTGCAGCTGTCCCACCACCGCCTTGCGGCGCAGGCCGCCACCGCACTGGGCGTCCCACTGCCGGAACATCACGGTGGTGGCCTCGAGCAGGTCCAGCTCCGGCCCGGAGAGCCGGTTCCCGCGCCGGGGCCCGGCCTGGGCGGGCACGGCGGGGAGGTCCGGCCGCCCCCCGGCGGAAGGAGCGGGTACGAGCCAACGCTGCATCGGCTCGATGAGTGCGGGACCGGCGGAGAGAGCCAGCGAGGTGCCGAGGAAGCCCCGCCGCGCCAGCATGAGGTCGCTGCGCGAGAACTCGCTGATCAACTCGACGGTCTGCGGCCCCGCCCAGGGCATGTCGACACCGGAGACCGAGGGCGACTGGTGCGAGGAGCGCAGCCCCAGGTCCTCGATCGCCACAACGCAGCCGAATCGCTCGGAGAAGAGCTCGCTGAGGATCCGCGGAATCGGCTCGCGCGGCTGCTCGCCGTCGAGCCAGCGGCGCACCCGGGAGGTGTCCGTGCTGACGTGGTGGGCGCCCAATTGGCGGGCGCGGCGGTTCACTTGGCGCGCGAGCTCGCCCTTCGACCATCCGCTGCGCGCGAACCACGAACCGAGCTGCTCATTGGGGCGTTTTTCAGCGTTCGTACCGCTACCGCCGTTGCCGCCCACTGGAAGCGCCCCCATCCGACTCTGAACTGCCGTACTGCGAACCGCTCAACAGGATGCCGCCCTGTGCGGCGCCCTGTCCCATGAAGTGCCGTCCTGGCCGGACCGGCAGACCGAACGTCATGCCTCCGGCATACCCAAGAACCGGCGGCCTTACGGGGGTTCGTGCACCGAAAGTAATCCTACGATCACCGTCCCGCGAGGCGGTTCCCGGAATCGCCACCATTCGCCACCCCTTCGAATGAACTCATCCTCAGCTCTTCACGCTTCACTTGACACGCGAGGAACCGGCAGCGAAACCGGCGGAGCGAGGCCCGCGAGGGCGCGCGCGCCGCCACGCACCACCCGCCGTGCCGCACCACGCCGCCCCGATCACGGGATGGCGACGGACGGTTACGGCGAGACTCCATGACGTAACCATCGGCGACTGCAACCCGTTGGAGGGGGCATGGGCTTCACGATCGGCGGCATCCTCGACATGCGGTCCGGCTCGCGGCGGCGCGGCCGTGCCTCCGAGTGCACCACGGTGGCGGAGTACACCGGTCTGTGGGGGTGGGAC
Source organism: Streptomyces sp. NPDC004647 (assembly GCF_040609575.1). Lineage (NCBI taxonomy): Bacteria > Bacillati > Actinomycetota > Actinomycetes > Kitasatosporales > Streptomycetaceae > Streptomyces > Streptomyces sp. NPDC004647. Next base: position 20,989 of record NZ_JBEXKU010000037.1, read on the forward strand.
GTGGCCCCCGGCGCCCGCGCGAAGCGGAGTGCCACAGCCGGTGACGGTCCCGCCGCCGCGCAGTGCTCGTGCGGAGCCGCCGACTGCCCCTCCCCCGGCGCCCACGCGCTGAGCTTCGCCCCCGAGGTGCGGGCCGGCGCCACGCTCGACGAGGTCACGGCCGCCTGGGCGCAGGTCCCGGGCGCTGCCGTGCTCCTCCCCGTCGGCCGTTCCTTCGACGTGATCGAGGTCGCGGAGTCCGCCGGCAGCATCGCCCTGGTACGCCTGGAGCGCATGGGGCTGCCGCTCGGCCCCGTCGCCGCGACGCCGCACGGCCGGGCGATGTTCTTCGTCGCGCCCGGTGCGGCCGCCGAACTCCCCGCGCTGCTCTACCGCATGGGCTGGGACGACGCCGAGCTCGATCTGCGCGGTCTCGGCGCCGGCAGCCACATCACGGCCCCGCCGTCGGATCTGGCGGGCCGGGGCCCCATGCGCTGGCTGCGGCCGCCGACGCTCGACACAGCCGGACGCCCCCCACAGGCCCGGCTGCTGCTGGGCACCCTGGCGTACGTCTGCCACCGCTCGGCGGCCTGATCGACGGTCCCGAGAAGCACCCGCCGCGGCCGCAGCACGCGGCGGGGCGTCGGCACCGTCGTCGGCCGCAGGCGAACTTCAGGGCAGCAACCGTCGATCGAATCACCCCCGCGGCGAGCGGCCACATCCGCGAGAGCGGCGGGGCGGCTCGGCCGCGGAGGGCAGTTCAGTCGCCGATAAGGGCGTCGACGAACGCCTCGGGCTCGAAGGGCGCCAGATCGTCCGCGCCCTCGCCGAGCCCGACCAGCTTCACCGGCACGCCCAGATCGCGCTGCACGGCGATCACGATGCCGCCCTTGGCCGTGCCGTCGAGCTTGGTCAGCACGATGCCGGTGATGTCCACGACCTCGGCGAAGACCCGTGCCTGCACCAGGCCGTTCTGGCCGGTTGTGGCGTCCAGGACGAGCAGCACCTCGTCAAGGGGCCCGTGCTTCTCCACGACCCGCTTGACCTTGCCCAGCTCATCCATCAGGCCGGCCTTGGTGTGCAGCCGTCCGGCGGTGTCGATGAGGACGACATCAGCGCCCTCCGCGATGCCTTCCTTGACCGCGTCGTAGGCGATCGACGCCGGGTCTCCGCCCTCGGGCCCGCGGACCGTACGCGCACCGACCCGCTCGCCCCAGGTCTGCAGCTGGTCGGCAGCGGCGGCACGGAAGGTGTCGGCCGCGCCGAGCACCACACTGCGCCCGTCGGCGACGAGCACCCGCGCGAGTTTGCCGGTCGTGGTCGTCTTTCCGGTGCCGTTGACGCCGACGACCAGGACGACGCCCGGGACGTCCTCAGGACTCTCGGTCCGGACGGCGCGGTCTGCCTCGGTGCCGATCAGGTGGAGCAGCTCTTCGCGCAGCAGGCCGCGCAGCTCCTCGGGGGAACGGGTGCCGAGGACCTTCACGCGCTCGCGCAGCCGCTCGACCAGCTCCTGCGTCGGCGCGACGCCGACATCGGCGGTGAGCAGGGTGTCCTCGATCTCCTCCCAGGTCTCCTCGTCGAGGTGCTCGCGGGAGAGCAGGGTGAGGAGCCCCTTGCCCAGCGAGTTCTGCGAGCGGGAGAGCCGGGCGCGCAGCCGTACGAGGCGGCCGGCCGTCGGCTCGGGGACCTCGAGCGGCGGGACGGGCTCGGCGACGACGGGCGCATGCGCCTCGGCCTCCGGCAGGCCGACCTCTTCGATGGTGCGGCGCGGTTCGTCGCGCGGCGTCTCGGCTTCCTCACCGACGTGCGGCTCGGCGGGCGGGGCGGTGGTGGTCGGCGTACTCGACGGCGGCGAGGGCGGCAGCTGCTTCCTGCGGCTGCTGACCACGAGGCCGGTGACCGCACCGAGCGCGACCAGGGCGATGACTACAGCAAGGATGACGATTTCCATAACGCACCCAGTATCAGTCACGGAGGAGGTTCCCCCACGTCTCCCCCCACTGAGTTTCCGTAACCCTTCGCATCCGGCGGGGCGGGGCGTACGACGGAGACCCTCGGTGCCGGGCCGGTGCCGCACAGCGAGCGCGAAACGACGGCTTCGGCGTGGACATGACCCGGCGCCGGGCGGGAGGAAGCCCGTGGCCGTCAGCACCAGCTCGTACGCGTCGCCGGCGCGGGCGGGAGGGTCCTTCCGGCGGTCCTCGACCGGTGCCATCGGACCGGGAAGCATCAGCGCGGCATGTGGCGCAGCGCCGTACGAGGGCCCTGCCGCGCACCACCCCTATTCATCTGACGCAACGTCAGTTAGCGTCCCCCTCGCCCGTCCACGGCGAAGGGGATGTCACCATGCCCACCACGGTCGTCCGGTTCAACCTCGTCGATCCCGCGGCCACACCCGAGAGCCTGTCCACCCGCTACCGCGCCGCCGTCGAGATGGCCGCGTACGCGGACGACCGCGGCCTGGACACCGTTCAGACCGAGGAGCACCACGGCGCGGAGAACAGCTGGCTGCCCTCGCCGCTGGTCTTCGCCGGGGCGGTCCTCGGCGCGACCGGCCGGATCACGGTCACCGTCTCCGCGCTGATCGCCCCGCTGTACGACCCGCTGCGGCTGGCCGAGGAGCTGGCGGTGCTGGACCTCCTCAGCGGCGGCCGTCTCGTGACGGTCGCGGGCATCGGCTACCGCCCCGAGGAGTATGCCGCGCACGGCCGGGACTGGCACGACCGCGGTCGGCTGCAGGACGAGACGCTGGAGACGCTCCTGCGGGCCTGGACCGGCGAACCGTTCGCGTACCGGGGCGGCACCGTACGGGTCACCCCCCGCCCGTTCACCCGGCCGCATCCGCTGCTGCTGGTCGGCGGCAGCTCGAAGGCCGCGGCCCGCCGCGCCGCCCGGCTCGGACTGCCGTTCTTCCCGAGCGCCCACCTCCCCGGCCTGGAGGCGTACTACCACGCCCAACGCGCGGAGTACCGCACCGAGGGCTGGGCCATGATGCCGGCCGCCGAGACCCCGCTGCTGCACGTGGCCGAGGACCCGGAACGGGCCTGGGCACTGTACGGCGGGTACCTGCTGCACGAGGCGCGTACCTACGCCTCCTGGCAGGCCGGGACAGGCGTCAGGTCCGCCGTACGCTCCGGTGCCGGCGGCATCGAGGAGCTGCGCCGCGAGGGCGTCTACCGCATCGTCACGCCCGAGGAGTGCCTGTCCATCGCGGAGTCGGCGGGCAGCACGGCCGGCCTGGTGCTGCACCCGCTCTGCGGTGGCATGCCGGTCGACGAGGGGTGGCGCAGCCTGCACCTGTTCGGCGAAAAGGTACTGCCCCGGCTCAAGGGATGAGCCGGGGCAGCCTGCCGAGAGGAGAGGGGCAGCGGGGGGTTAGCCCATCTCCTCCAACGCCTTGCCCTTGGTCTCCGGCACCCACTTGAGGATGAAGGGGATCGAGAGCACGGCGAAGACCGTGTAGATCACATACGCACCGGACAGATTCCAGTCGGAGAGGCTCGGGAAGCTGACGGTGATGCCCCAGTTGGCGACCCACTGGGCGCAGGCGGCGACGCCGAGCGCCGCGGCGCGGATCTTGTTCGGGAACATCTCGCCGAGCAGCACCCAGACGACCACACCCCAGGAGAGGGCGAAGAAGAGCACGAAGGAGTGCGCGGCGACGAGAGCCACGGAGCCCTGGAGGTCGGGCATCGAGATGTTCTGGCCGCTGCCGGTCTTGTACGAGAACGCCCAGGCGGCGAGGCCGAGCGAGACGGCCATACCGGCGGAGCCGATGAGGGCGAGCGGCTTACGGCCGATCTTGTCGACGAAGAGCATCGCGATCACGGTGCCGAGGATGTTGATGATCGACGTCGTGAAGCTGTAGAAGAACGAGTTGGTCGGGTCGATGCCGACCGACTGCCACAGCGACGACGAGTAGTAGAAGATCACGTTGATGCCGACGAGCTGCTGGAAGACCGAGAGGCCGATACCGATCCAGACGATCGGCAGCAGGCCGCCGCGGCTGCCCATCAGGTCCTTGAAGCTCGACTTGTGCTCGCTGCGCATCGCCGTCTCGATCTCGGCGACGCGTATGTCGAGATCCACGTCCTTGCCCTCGACCTCCGCGAGGACCTTCCGCGCCTGGTCGGTGCGACCGACCGAGATGAGGAAGCGGGGCGACTCGGGGATCGCGAACGACAGCAGCCCGTAGAGGACGGCCGGGATGACCATGACGCCGAGCATCCACTGCCAGGCCTCGAACCCGGCGATCTCGCCGCGCTGGTCTCCGTCCGCGATGTTCAGTACGCCCCAGTTGACCAGCTGGGAGACGGCGATGCCGATGACGATCGCGGCCTGCTGGAAGGACGCGAGACGGCCGCGGTAGGCGGGCGGGGCGACCTCGGCGATGTAGGCCGGACCGATGACCGAGGCCATGCCGATGGCGACGCCGCCGAGGACCCGCCAGAGGGCGAGGTCATAGAGCGCGAACGGTACCGCCGAGCCGACCGCGCTGGCGGTGAAGAGCACCGCGGCGATCTGCATGACACGGATCCGGCCGATGCGGTCGGCGATCCGGCCGGCCGTCGCGGCGCCGATGGCGCAGCCGATCAGCGCGGCAGCGATCACCTGGGCGAGGGTTTCCGAACCGACGCCGAACCTGCCGCGGATGGCCTCGACGGCGCCGTTGATCACGGAGCTGTCGTATCCGAAGAGGAAGCCGCCCATCGCGGCGGCGGCCGTGATGAAGATGACGTGGCCGAGGTGCTCGGGACGAGCCTTGCGGCCCTCGGTCGCAGGTTGCTGCGCGGTGCTGGTCAACGTGTACTCCTGTGGCCCGGCCGCGTCGCCGGGCGTGGGGGGCAGATGATCCAGTGGGGCGTCACTCCACGAGGGCCACCACTTGAAGGTAAAAACAACGTTGCAGAGACTATTCCTTCAAGTTTCGAAGTCAATAGGTCCCGACGAAGAAGTTTCCGCCAGAGCAAACAGGAGGTGTGTTCAAGTCTTGAAGATTTGGAGAGACTGGGTCAGCGCAGCCGCTGGCTGATGACCTTCGAGACACCGTCTCCCTGCATCGACACGCCGTAGAGCGCGTCGGCGACCTCCATGGTCCGCTTCTGGTGGGTGATCACGATCAGCTGGGAGCTCTCCTGCAGCTCGACCATGATCCGGATCAGCCGCTGGAGGTTGGTGTCGTCGAGCGCGGCCTCGACCTCGTCCATCACGTAGAAGGGACTCGGCCGTGCCTTGAAGATCGACACGAGCATGGCCACCGCGGTCAGCGACCGCTCCCCGCCGGACAGCAGCGACAGCCGCTTCACCTTCTTGCCGGGCGGACGGGCCTCGACGTCCACACCCGTGGTGAGCATGTTGTCGGGGTCGGTCAGGATCAGCCGGCCCTCGCCCCCCGGGAAGAGCCGCGAGAAGACCCCCTCGAACTCGCTGGCCGTATCCCGAAACGCCTCCGTGAACACCTGCTCGACGCGCTCGTCGACCTCCTTGACCACCTGGAGCAGGTCGGCGCGGGTCTTCTTCAGGTCCTCCAGCTGCTCGGTCAGGAAGTTGTGACGCTCCTCCAGCGCCGCGAACTCCTCCAGCGCCAGCGGGTTGACCTTGCCCAGCTGCTGATACGCCCGCTCGGCGGACCTCAGCCGCTTCTCCTGCTGTGCGCGGACGTACGGCACGGGCTGGTTGCGCGGGTGCTCCGGGTCCTCGGGCAGCTCCTCGCCCTCGGCGGGCGGGGACGGCGGCACGAGCTCGCCCGGCCCGTACTCCGCGATCAGGCCGGCCGGCTCGACACCCAGCTCCTCCAGTGCTTTGGTCTCGAGCTGCTCGATGCGCAGCCGCTTCTCGGCACCCAGCACCTCACCCCGGTGCACCGAGTCGGTCAGCTTGTCCAGCTCGGCCTTCAGGTCCCGGCCCCGGTTGCGCTCCGCGACGAGGCCGGTCTCCCGCTCCGCCTTCGCCAGCTCGGCGGCGGCGCGCTCCTCCTCGGCCCGTACCAGTGACACCTCGATGTGGGCGAGCAGCTGCCGGGAGCCGTCGGCGACCGCGGAGGCGACGGCGGCCTCGTGGCGCAGCCGGGCACGCCGCTGTTCCGCCCGCGCCCGTGCCTCGCGCTCGGCACGCGCGGCACGGTCGAGCGAGTCGGCCCGCCCTGCGAGCCCCTTGGCCCGCTCCTCGTGGGTACGGACCTGGAGCCGCGCCTCCATCTCGGTCTGCCGGGCGTTGGCGCCGTCCGCGGAGAGCCGGTCGCGCAGGGAGGTGTCGGGCTCCTCCTCGCCCGGGGCCTCCTCGGCCGTATACAACCGCTCCGCGAGCTCCTCGGCCTCCTCGGTGGCCCGATGCAGCGCTTCCTCGGCCCTGGTGGCGGCCGCGGTCATCCGCTCGGCCTCCCCGGCCGCCGCCCGCGCCTGTCCGGCGAGACGGCCCAGTGACTGGGCGACCGTGGACTTCTCCCGGTCCGCGGCGCTGCGCTGCCGTGCCAGGTCCTCGACGCGCGCCACACACTCGGTGCGCCGCTCCCCCGTCAGGTGCTGGGCCCGGGCCAGTTCCTCGCACCGTACGGCCAGCTCCTCGAGCTCCGCCGCCGCCTCGTCGACCGACGCATGCACTTCCAGCAGACTCGGGGCCCCGGCGGAGCCGCCGTGCGCGAAGTGGGCGCCGAGCAGATCCCCCTCGGCGGTGACGGCAATCAGATCCGGGTGGCCGGCGACCAGGTCCTCGGCGTCCTCCAGAGTCCCGACGACCACGACGTCCCGCAGCAGCCGACGCACGGCCGGCATGAGCCCGTGCGGGCCCTCTACGAGATCCGCGGCGTACGGGGGGCCGCCGTCGGTCGGCCGAGCGGTGCCGGCGTCCTGGGCCGACCGGGCGCCGGGAACGGAACCCGCTGTGGCGGCCGCGGGAGCAGGAGCCCCGGCCGCACCGTCCGGCACTGCGCCGTCCTCGTGCGAGCGTTGTCCGCTGGGCACCGAGGTGCCGGAATTCGGACGGGGTACGCCGAAAGCGGACCGGGCCGTGACATCGCCCGGCGGGCCCGTCGAGGTGCCTTCCGCCTCGTCTCCCGGAACGGTCCCGATCGGAACCGTGGTCACAGCGGCCCGGTGCTCGCCCGCGGGCGAGGGCACCCGCCCCTCTCCCGCGGCCGGGCCGCCGGAAGCGGTTCCCGCGCCGGGGCCCGGGGCGCCGCCCAGCACTATGGCCGCGCGCCCCGCGTCCTGCTTGCGGAGGAGGCGGAGCGCGTCGGCCGCGGTCGACGGGTCCGTGACCGCGATCGCATCCGCGGCAGCGCCCAGCGCCGCAGCCACCGGGACCTCGAAGCCAGGCGCGACCGTGAGCAGTTCGGCGGCAGGGCCCAGGAGGCCGGTCAGCCGGTCGGCGGCGCCCAGCAGCGCCCCCGTGCCGTCCTTGCGGCGCAGGCCCAGCGACAGGGCTTCGTGCCGGGCGGCGGTCGCGGCGCGCATGCGCTCGGCCGCGGTGGCGGCCTCCCGGGCAGCGCTCAGGGCGGCCTCGGCCTCGGCCAGTTCGCCCTTCGCCCGCTCGTGCCGGTCGGCCAACTCCGCGTCACCCGCGTCGAGTCCGTCGACCTCGGCCTGGAGCTGCTCGTACTCCTCCTGCGCGGTGACCGCTCGCTCCTGCGCCTCGTCCCGCGCATGGGCCAGCCGGTCGATCTCGGCCTGCGCGGACCCGGCCCTGCTGCGGGCCGCGTTGACCTGTCCGTGCAGCCGGGCAAGGCCCTCACGCCGGTCCGCGATGGCCCGCGCCGCGTCCTTGAGGCGCCGCTCCTCCTGCGCCAACTCCCGTTCCAGTTCGGCCCGGTGGGCGACGGTGTCGTCCAGGGCCCGGTGTGCGGCCTCGAGCGCGGCCTCCAGCTCCGCTTCCTGTTCGCGGATCCGGGCCGCCTCGCGCTCCATGTCCTCGGGGTCTCGGCCGCGTCTCTCCTCCGCCGGGGCGGCCGTCGCGCTCTTCACCCGTGCGTCCGCGAGGCTGACCGTGCCGCGTACCCGCTCGGCGAGCTGCGACAGCTCGTACCAGGTCTGCTGAGCCCGCTGGAGCCGCGGCGCCAGGGTCCGCACCTCCTCCTCCAGCGCCGCCTCACGCTGCAGCGCCGTGCGCACCTCGGCCTCGGCCGCCTCCTTGCGCTCCTTCAGCGCCGCCTCGTCGGCGACCTCGGCGCGCAGCGCCTCGCGCAGGGTGACGAGATCGTCGGCGAGCAGCCGCAGCCGGGCATCGCGCAGATCTGCCTGGATGACGGCGGCCCGCCGGGCCACCGCCGCCTGACGCCCGAGCGGCTTGAGCTGCCTCCGCAGTTCATCGGTCAGGTCCTGGACGCGTGCGAGATTGGCCTGCATCGCGTCGAGCTTCCGCAGTGCCTTTTCCTTGCGCTTGCGGTGCTTGAGGACCCCGGCCGCCTCTTCGATGAAGGCCCGGCGTCCCATCGGGTCGGCGTGCAGCACCGAGTCGAGCTGTCCCTGGCCGACGATGACATGCATTTCGCGGCCGATGCCGGAGTCGGACAGCAGTTCCTGAATATCGAGGAGCCGGCAGGTGTCGCCATTGATCTGGTATTCGCTGCCACCGTTGCGGAACATGATCCGTGTAATGGTGACTTCGGCGTACTCGATGGGCAGTACGCCGTCGGAGTTGTCAATGGTGAGCGAGACCTCGGCGCGGCCGAGTGGCGGCCGGCCGGTGGTCCCGGCGAAGATGACGTCCTCCATCTTGCCGCCGCGCAGCGACTTCGCTCCCTGCTCGCCCATGACCCAGGACAGCGCGTCCACGACATTCGATTTGCCGGAGCCATTGGGGCCCACGACACACGTGATACCGGGCTCGAAGCGCAGCGTCGTGGCCGAGGCGAAGGATTTGAATCCGCGCAGGGTCAGGCTCTTCAGGTGCACGCCGTCGGACTCTACCTTCGCGTTCGGGTTTCACCAGGGAGTTTCACCAGGGGAAACGCAGGGCACATCTTGCGTAGGGGAGGCGCCCTACGGACCGGGCGGAAAAGAAGAAGGGACGCCTAAGCGTCCCTTGCAGATTCTCAAGCGGCTGACGTGCAGCCCGACCGGCCTGAGGGCTGTGGTCAGGTGAGCGCAGGCTCCGCCTGGGGTACGTCGATGCTGTCGAGCAGCGAGTCACCGTGGTGCGCGGCGGCGGACAGCGCGTCGTTCTCGGCCTGAATCCGTACGATCTCGGATTCGAGGTCCTGGACACGCTGCTGGAGCCGTCGCATCTCGGAGAGGAGTCGCGGGTCGGAACCGCCGACGTAACCGAGAAGCGCCTTTGCCATGATGGATGGTCCTCCACACTGAGTGACCGACCGAAGCGGTGTGGGTCGATTGGGGGATTCGCACCCGCGTGCCTGCCAAATCACCATGGTTCTCGGTGTCAAACAGGTCAGGTGCGTGGGGATTCCAGCGTCTCACCAAATGGTTTGACGGTCAACACGATCACACCCCGTATCCTCGGGTGGCCTGGAGTGCGCGCGGCGATGACATGCGCGGCGCTGCTCTCTCCAGGGGGCCCGCGGGGCGTGGAGATCATCCTTAGTGCCGCAGCCTTGCACGACCTCGCGTTCTTGGCAACCACCAGGTCACCCCAGCCCCGCGCACATGCCCAGGGCACCTCGGGAGCGCCGACACGCCCGGCGGTGACGGTGAGCGGTGCCGAGGTTCAGCGAATGGCGAAGCTGTCGTAGATGCACCGCGGGGTATCCCAGATCTCCGTCACGCCGTCGACGTTGCCGGGCGTGTCACCGGTCCGCAGCCAGTCGAGCAACAGCTCGCAACTGCGCCGGGGGCCCTCGGCGACGACCTGGACCCGCCCGTCGCCCAGATTGGACGCGAAGCCGGAGAGCCCGCCGATGGCCAGGGCGTTCGCCCGGGTGAACCAGCGGAAGCCGACGCCCTGGACACGGCCCCGCACCCACGCGGTGAGTCGGACATCCTCGTTCATGTGAGCACGCTAACCGGCCAATTGCTCATAGAGCACCTCGCCCCCATGCGTCATGGCGTACAGTCGCCGACCAAACGAACCTCATCCGTACGAGTGAAGCGTCTTGACGCCGAGCATGTGGAGGAAGGCCGCGATGGGCCGCCACCGACGCACTGCCCCCGAGCCGCTGCCGAACGCTGCCGCCGGCCGGCACCGTGGTGTGCGCCCGAACCGTGCTCCCGTTCGGACCGGTCTCCTGGGTGCGTCCGCCGCCATGGCGGTGGGCGCTGTCGCCATGGCCTCCGGGCTACTGCCCGGCAGCGGCGACGAATACACCATCGGCTCCGGCACCGATTCCGGCGGCCGGGTCCGCGCCGGGGATCTGCCGACCCTGGGGACTCAGGGCGCCCCTTCCGCGGTCCCGACCGACCGGAGTTCCACCCCGGCGGATCGCGGCGGGGAGCGGGCGGACTCTCCCACGGCCCTCCCCTCGCAGTCCCGTTCCCGGGGCCCGTCCGAGCCGTCGGCGACTCCGTCGCAACGGACCTCCCGCTCCACGGACCGCGCCGACGTACCGCGCCCTTCCGGTACGACCACCTCCGCTCCGGAGAAGACCGCACCCGGCACGAAGGCGCCCGCCACCGAGAAGGCCGCCGAGGCCGAGGTGCTTACCCTGGTCAACCGCGAGCGGGCGACGGCCGGCTGCCGGCCGGTGACCCCAGACCGGGAACTCGCCGGGCTGGCCGAGGACTTCAGCGAGGACATGGCCGAGCGCGGCTTCTTCGACCACACGGCGCCCGACGGCACGAACCCGTGGGACCGGGCGGAGAAACTGGGCATCAGCGGCCTGGGCGGCGAGAACATCGCGCGCGGCCAGGCGGACGCCGAGGCGGTCATGGATGCCTGGATGGACAGCCCCGGCCACCGCGCGAACATTCTCAACTGCGACTACAAGACCCTCGGGGTAGGAGCGCACTTCGCCGACGGCGGCCCCTGGTGGACCCAGGACTTCGGCTTTTGAGATAGCCGCAGGTCAGGGGGTTACCCGACCGCTGGGGCCGTCTCCGGGCCGCCATCCGTAGAGGACACGGCCCCGAACACGCGATCAACGGCAGCCCGGGTCCGGGTCTCGCTCGCGGGCATCAGGTGCGTGTACGTCCGCAGGGTGAAGCCGGGGTCATGGTGGCCGAGGTACTCGCTCAGGGCCTTGATGCTCTCGCCCGCGTCCAGGAGCACCGAGGCGTAGAAGTGCCTCAGGGCGTGCATACCGTTCTCCCGACCGGTGACCACACCAGCCTCCCGGAGGGTGGGACGCCATACCCGATCGTTGACGCGATTCCGGTTCAGCGCCAGCCGCTCGGGACTGGTGAAGATCAGCGTTGCGGTGACCGGTGGCCCGTCCAAGGTCTTCCACGGCAATGTGGTTTGGACCGACGGATACCGCGTGATGTGTCCGGCGAGCGCGAAGGCGACTGACTCGGGCAGCGGCACATCTCGGATCTTGCCGCCCTTGGGTGGAGCGAAGACCGGCCGTCCACGGAGGAGCTTCACTTGCCGGACCACGTGAACGATTCCCCCGAGGAAGTCCACCTCCTCCACGGCCAGGCCGAAGATCTCACCCTGTCGGAGCCCGCATCCGGCAGCCGGTTCGATCATCGCGCGGTACCGGTCGGGCAGCTTGGCCCGGACGGCCTTCACGCGATCTTCGGTCCACGGCTTGATCTTGTGAGGGTCGAGGCGAGGAGCCTTGACCGACCGTGACCGACAGGGGTTGTCCCGGATGATCCGGTCTTCCACAGCAGCCGTGAACACTGTTGAGACGTGCGCGAAGATCCCCCGGCGGTAGGCAGCGGAGAGGCCCGCCTCCTCCAAGGCGCGTATCCAAAGCCGGATGTGAGAAGGCTGGAATGACGCCATCGGCCGTGCGCCCAGGTGCGGGACGGCATGAAGGCGGAGGCGCATTTCGACGGACTCTCGCGTCGCCGGATCGGTGGTCTGTGTCGCCAGCCACCCCGTGACGTATTGCGCGAAGGTGGCTTTCCCGGCACTCGGGTCGATGTAGTCTCCGCGCGACATGTCCGCTTCGATGTTGGCGATCCAGGCCTCAGCCTTGCGCTTCTGCTTGTCGGGGAATGAGCGGCTCTTCTCGGTGCCGTCGGGGCCGACGTAGCGGGCGCGGTAGCGCAGGCCGATGCCGTGACGTTCGGTCTTGGTCTTGAGGGTCTTGCCGTCCGGGCCGGTGGTGGTCTTGTACCAGCGGTCTTGCACGTGGCCAGCCATCAGGCGGCCCCTTCCATGAGGTCGGCGACCCAGCGGCGGACATCTTCGGGGTCGTAGCGCAGGTGTCGGCCGACGCGGAAGCCGCGGGGACCGGTGCGCTTGCGCCGCCACTGGTAGACCGTCTCCACGGGCACGCCCAGGAGATCGGCGAGGTCGATCGGTGTCAGATAGCGGTCGGGGAGCGGGCGGGCCATGGTCACCACTCCCCCTCAGCGGCTTGCAGCTCGGCGAGTGCTTCGCGGGCGGTCTCACGGTGGTCGCGGATGTCGCGGGCAATGGAGGATGCGAGCCAGGACTCGCCGGGGGTGTGGCCCTGTCCGGCGTAGGTCCAGTGCGCCAGCACCAGCACCGGGTCACCGTCCGGCGTCTCCGGGGTGGGGTCGGGCAGGTTGTGGCGGCGGCGTTCCTCCTGGGCTCGGTAGTCGGCCCTCACCTGCCGCAGGGCTCCGAGGGTGACGGAGTAGCGGCGGGACTTGGTGGAGAAGTGGCCACGGAAGCCGAGCATGTGCGACCAGTGCGCCAGCTTGCGGTCTGGGTAGTCCGCATCCAGCTCCCAGCAGGTTTCGATGAGCCGCCGGGCGTGGGCGGGCAGCCGGGCACGGTCCAGCTCGGAGAGCTCCCCGATCCGGCGGTCCACGGTGCCGGTGGTCTCGGCCGCCTTGGTGGCGTACTTAGCCACGTAGGCGGCGACCGCCTTTTCGGTCAAGTCACCGTCCAGGCCGGAGCCGATCCGCTGAACGTCGACCTGGTTACCCCAGCGCAGGGTCCGGGCGGGGAAAGCGCCGGCGGGCGGGACCGGTACGGCGACCTTCGCGGCGGCGGCCCGGATGACGTCGGTCAGCAGCTCCACCGTGGCCCACGGCGGGGGCGGGGAGTCGGGGCCCTCGGGTCCGTCGATGCGCACCACGGCGTGGAAGTGGACCGCGCCGCGCTTTTGGAACTCGGCGACCTTGCCGTAGGAGATCCGGGCCTGCTCGGTGACTTGGTACTGGTGGAGGCCGACGCGGGCGGCGATCTCCCGGCGCAGGTAGATGGTGAAGCGCTGCCACAGCTGGCCCGCGTGGTTGTTCCACAGCACTGCCCCGGCGTAGTCGTACCGCCCAGGGGCGAGCGGAGTGCCCAGGGCCGGGTCATGCTCGCCGTGCCGAGTGCCGCAGCGGCAGCAGCCCGTAGCGGGGCGGTTGTGCACCGGGCCGAAGGAGGGAGCGGTCAGGGTGGCGAACACCTTGGGGTGCGTGCGCACGGTCACGGGCACGGCCTTGCGGGTGTCGCCAGTAATCCCGGCGCGGATCAGATGGTAGGTGTCCCCGGCGTACATCCACGCGCACGAAGGGCAGCGCGAGGCACGCCGGTTGCCGCACGCCACCCGAAGCCGCCCACCCGGCTCGCTCACCGTCGAGTAGGCGACGACCTGCCCCGTACGGGTGTCTACGGTGGTCTTCGAACCCATCAGGTGAACGGGCTGGGCACAGCCGCCGGTACGCCGAACCTGCTCCCGCCAGCGGTCGAAGCCCGGGGAGTTGGCGACCCTCAGCAGGTCGGCGAGGGTGATCGGGTCGGTGCCCAGGGCGGCCGCAGTGTCAGCCACGGCCGCCGGAGCAACAGGAAAGCCTGTCACTGGGCGACTCCCTGGGCAGCCCAGCCAAAGGAGGCGTCCCGAGGGCAGACAAGGTCACCGTCGTGGGTAAGGACCCGCAGCCCGTCCACCTCCACCCAGGTCCAGGATGGGAACCGGCCCTTGCAGCCGGGGCACGGCACGCGGTCGAGGTCCCAGTGCCACCACACAGACGTCTCCACCCACGCAGACGTCATGCCATCACCCCCGCAGAGGCGATCACCGGGCGGTGCACGACGCACGGATGGAAGAGCGGGCTGTCGTCCTCGAACTCGTCGAGGGTCAGCGGGACCCAGCCGGTGTAACCGTCGTTGTGCGGCCAGCACGCCACCCGGCACGGGCAGGCAGTGGCGGACCCCAGCGCGGCGCAGACCTCGCACGAGCAGCCGGTGACGCAGAAGCACGGAACCAGCGCACCCGGAGTACCGGTGAGCTCCCCGTCGTCATCGACGGACACAACCGACCCCAGGCAGTCCCGACAGACGTCCTCGTCGTCCACCGTCACGGGAGAGGAGTGCGGAGCAGTGAGCGTGACAGGCATGATGAAAGCTCCCTTCGAGGGAGCCGGGGGTGGCGATTCTGCTTGGCGGTAGGCCGCCACCCCCGGCGAACGTGTACTAGCTCACGTCTATGTATACGTCTGCTAGTACGCGATGGCAAGGGGCTTTCGGGGGTACGCTTCTCTGCGAGCTAGTAGACGAGCTCGAAGGAGGAGAGATGACACCGCGAGTCCAGCGGGCCGCGCCGCCGTTCATGCAGATCGCGGACCATTTCCGACAGCAGATCGTTGACGGTGCCCTACCGCAGGACACCAAGCTGCCGTCCATCGCCGAAATTGCCGATGAGTGGGGTGTCGCCACTGCCACGGCCGCGAAGGGCGTAAAGCAGCTCCAGGCCGAGGGATACGTGCGTTCGTCAACACAGGGCACCTTCGTGGACCTTGGGCGCAAGCTGACGAGCGGTTCGGACCGCCTTCAGCTCCAACGGGCGACGGGCAGCGGCTTCCGGGACGGCGAGCGCGTCGAGATCGTGAGCGCCGGTCTGGTGCCCGCGCCGGGCGGCGTGGCAGAGGCGCTTGGACTGGCAGAGGGGGCGCAGGTCATCCGTCGCCAGCGGCGGTACCTGGACGACGAGGGTGTGATCACCCTGTCCACGTCATGGCTGCCGGGTGAGCTGGCCGAGGATGCGCCCGAGTTGGCCGTGCCGGAGCCTCTGCCGAAGATGACGTTCGGGCTGGTCGAGGACCGCACCGGGCGGCGAGCCGTGCGCAGGCGCGATGTCGTATGCGTGCAACCTGTCCCCGAAGACGCGGCCGCTTTGCTCGATGTCGAGGCGGGCACTCTCGCCCTGACCATGAGCAACTACTACTGGGACCAGCATGGTTCTATGACGGAGTACGCCACCGACTTCATGGGGGCGGGACGCCAGCTCACGGCGGAGTACGACCTGAACTAGCGGGTTCCCAGCAGCCTGTTACAGGTTTCTCTACCTCGATCAAGGCGGCTCGCTCCGCTCGCCGCGCGCTCCCCGGCTCACCGCCGGGGCCCGACGCTCCTGTCTCCGCCCCGCTCCGGGCCCCGGCTCCGCCGGTCGCGCGACTAGAGCGAGCAGTGAATGAACAGCGGGGCTCCGCCCCACACCCCGGCCCTCTCTCGGAGGGGCGGCAATGCTCACACGCTCGCGATCGTCGTGGTGCGCGATGTGGGGGCGCGGGGGAGGTCCCTCCTCGGTCGGCCACCCAAGGGCGTGCCAGGAACCTCCAGGGGCTGCCAAGGCCGAGCGCAAGCGTCACAGGGTGAGCCTTGGCAGCCCCTGGAGAACCCTGGCGCGGCTACGCTGCCCGACCGAGGAGGGACCTCCCCCGCTCCGCTCGTGTTCTGCCGGAGGACCGGCGTGGCCCGTCCATGTGTGTCTCGCTGTCTCGCTTAAGTGCGTGGGGCAACCGGGTGGACTGTCATCTCGTTCTCCGGTCTGCTCGTGCGCGGCCGCGGTGGGAGAATGAAGTGGGTGATCCGCAGTTGAGGAGGTGGATCATGGGACAGGCTCGTGAGGTCATGGACCGGCTCACGGATGCGCTCACCACACACCCGGATCTGAAGGCCATCGCCGAGCTGTATGCCGAGGACGCGGTCGCCGTCACCCCCGACGAGGGGGAGATCCGCGGGCGCGACAACATCGTGGAGTACTGGCGGCAGATGACGGAGGCGGTCCCCGAGGCCACGTTCGAGTCGTTGCACGCGTACGAGGTCGGCGACACGGCCATCGACGAGGGGATCTTCAGCGGCAGGAACACCGGGCCGCTGCATCTGCCCTCCGGGGAGACTCTTCCCGCGACCCAGAAGGAGATCAGGATCCGCGGGGTGGACATCGCCACCGTGACGGACGGCCGGATCGTCGACTACCGGCTCTACTTCGACGAGATGGACTTCCTGGGGCAGCTGGGGCTGCTGCCCGATGTGCCGTCCTGAGCACTCGTCCGCTTAGGTGGCCGAGGGCCCCACTGCCAGTGTGATCTTTGCCACCTCGTCGCCGCTTCCCTCATGATCAGGGTGCGCCAGGTACGTTTCGAGGTGGCCCGAGTTGCCCAGCGCATCGAGGGCGACAGGCGACAGGTTCAGCGTGATGTTCAGCCCTGCCGCAGCCCGGAAGACTTCGGCACTGACCGTGACTGGTTCGCTCATGTGGGCGGAAGTTACAACCCGGGACCGGCGAACTCCAATCGGTCATCGTGTCCCCTGCGCCCGAAGGGTCAGCGACCAAGGGGGAACAGCGGCGTGTGACCCAGGAACGTGCAGGTCAGCATCCCGTCAGGTCAGCCCACCAACCTGACGCTCCAGGATTCGCCTCGCCGGCGCTTGACTGGGTCATTGAGACTCCGCCGACCTCATACGACCTTGTGAAATCTGGACCACCCCACATGAGGCGCCCAGGTGAAGCCATCTCCCGTATCCCACGTGCTCATGGCCCAGAGGTGCGTGATCTCATCAGGCAGCACTGGGGCCACGGTCGGGAGAGGCCCGTCAGGCCTCATCAAGGGGTCAAAGGCAACGAAGGGTGCAGTAGTAAAACCGGGCAGGAGTACGAACAGATGCCTCTCGTCTGCTTCCGAACGCCTCAGCTTTGCGAGGTTGTCAGCCTGCTGCGGCTCGACCAACCAATCGCTGACCCAATGAGCGAAGGCGTCTCCCGTGTCGGCAACCATGCCGCCAGACTTCTCGGGCGGCAGGCTGATGGTGCAGTAGATGCTGCCGGGAAAGTCCGTGCTTGGTGACTGGTGTGCGAAGACAACCCCAAGCGCATCTGCTTGGCGCACGAGATCTTCTGCTGGCCCATATGTCTCACCCAAGCGCGTGATGCCCAGTTGTTCTAGCTGTGCTAGCAGCTGGGGAAGCTTCGCACGCACGTGCTTAGCCCGAGCTGTGGGCAGCAGCTCTATCGTCCAACCGCCAGCGAGCTCGTCGCGAATCCAACGCCCGCGACGCGCCATGCTCTTCCAAAGTTCGATCGACTCCGCGTCGGCAGCTGCTGTGACTTCCAGGGCCGCAAATATCTGCCCGGCCCGAATCAAATGGAAGTCGTGCATACCCGGGCGGCTTCCATCGTCGTGAGGAGAAACCTCAACGCCGGGCAAGGCCTCCCGAAGGCACTCAGCTACCCATTGCTCTTCCTCGCGAGTCCGTCCCATAGATAGAACTATGCCGAACGGTGCGCTATGACCGCTCGATGTTTGGGCACGTTCGGGCCGTCCCTGGGCCGTCCGATGGCACCCAAGGGCGACCAACGTTGACAACCGTCAACAGTTAAGCCGCAGGTCACAGCGTTGGTTGCCGAGGAAGCTCCAGGTCAGGGACCCCCCGTTTCACTTCTTCGGCTTCTGAGGCGACCCGGCCGGCATACGGCCGACCGGAAGGGCCCCTACCGGGACCGGGGGCGCGGGACGGTCGCCCGCCACAGCCGTAGGCAGGACAGCAGCGTCGCCGCGAGCAGCAGCATGTTCCGCAGGACCACCACCGCGACGCCCTGCCAGGAGCTGTTCAGCACCGCGCCGAAGAACAGCGGGTAGTCCACCGTGGTCACCGCCGCCGCGAGCAGCAGCAGCACCGCGACCGGCCGCTGCGTGGTCCGCCCGACGGTGAGGCACACGGCGGCCAGGCCGATCAGCCAGATCAGGTACTGCGGGCTGATCACCCTGCTCGTCGCCGTGAACAGCAGCACCGCCGCGAGTGCGGCGTCGTACGGTGTGGCCTCGCTCCACCGGCGCGCCCGCAGCCGCCACAGCAGCAGCCAGCCGAAGGCCACGGCAGTGAGCAGCAGCGACGCGAGGGCCACGGAGGAGACGTACGGCCCGACGAACTCGAACGACCCGTACTGGTGTCTCACCCGTCCCGGCCACCCGAGGAACCTCGCCGTGTGCAGCAGCGCCCCACCCATCGACTCGATCTCCACGCCGCGCTCCTGCTGCGCGAACAGAAAGTCGAACGCGCCACGGAAGGCGACCCCGAGCAGCAGGAGCAGGGCCGCTGCGGACATCGTGAGCGCGAGCCACGCCTCCCGGGTCGTGCGGCCGCGGGGAGTGCCCAGTACGGCCAGTACCGGCCACACCTTGATCACCGCGGCGAGGCCGGCCAGCACCCCGCCCAGCCGCGGCCGGCCGGCCAGTGCGAGCAGCGCGAGGACGGTGATACCGGTGACCAGCACGTCGTAGCGGGCGTAGGGGAGGCTGAGCAGGAGTGGCAGCCCCAGCAGCCACAGCCAGGCACCGGCCAGGCTGCTCCCCTGGCGCCGGTGAGCAGCCCGCGCCAGAGCCACCAGCACCACCGCGTCGGAGACGATCATGAGCAGGACGAACCCCTGCAGATAGCTGATCGCGGGCGCCAGGCCCGGCACGACCATCACCAGCCCGGCCCCGGGCGGGTACTGCCAGGAGACGTCGCCGACCGGGAAGGACCCGTCCCGCAGCCGGCCGTCCCAGCGGTGGTAGAGGACATGGACCTCGCGCGCGATGTCGTCGTGGCCCTGGCGGAGCAGCGCGAGCATCACCAGCCGGGAGGCCAGCCAGTACGCGGCGAGCACGAGCCAGTCGCGCGGCCAGGTCCGCGGCCGGGACCAGCGAAGCCGGCCCGCCGGGACGGCCGGAGCGGGAGCGGGGTGGTTCGCTGTCGCCGTCGGCGGTGCCGCGCCCTCCGTCGTCCTCGGCTGCTCCGGGCCAACCACCGTGGGCGCGTCCGTCACCATCGCCTCCGCATACGCATATGAGGGATCCCTGAACCGGGACAAACCTCAATGAATATAGGCAATTGGCGACGGTCTGTGGCTCACGCGCGCCGGGGCAGCGCTCTCCGCACCGGAGGGCGCTGGCAGCGGGGGCAGTAGTAGCTGGACCTGTTCATCCACGGACGGCGCCGGATCGGGGTGCCGCACCGGCGGCAGGGCTCGTCCTCGCGGCCGTACGCGTCCAGGGAGCGGTCGAAGTAGCCGGACTCCCCGTTCACATTGACGTAGAGGCTGTCGAAGCTGGTACCGCCGACTGCGAGGGCCTCGTTCAGCACATCCCGTATGTGGCCGAGGAGTTCGACGCTCCGTGGCCGGGTCACGGTCGCCGTCGGGCGCTCGTAGTGCAGCTTCGAGCGCCACAGCGCCTCGTCGGCGTAGATGTTGCCGACCCCGCTGATCAGCGACTGGTCGAGCAGCGCCCGCTTGACGGTCGTACGGCGGCGGCGCAGCGCGGCGTGGAAGGCGTCCTCGTCGAAAACCGGGTCCAGCGGGTCCCGGGCGATATGGGCGATGGCGTCCGGCAGGCCGTCCGGTTCCCCCGGCACCTGGGTGTGCAGCGACAGCCCGCCGAAGGTCCGCTGGTCGACGAAGCGCAGCTCAGTGCCGCCCAGCCCGCCGGCCTCTGGTGTCCGGGTGTCGGTGAATTGCACGCGGATGCGCAGATGGGGCTCTTCGGGGGCGCCCGCGGGCTGTACGAGCAGTTGGCCGCTCATGCCGAGGTGGCCGAGGACGGAGGTGCCGGTGTCCTCGACCGGCAGCCAGAGGTACTTGCCGCGGCGGTGAGCCGGACCGAACGTACGGCCGATCAGCCGGTCCGCGAAGTCGGCCGGGCCGGCCAGATGACGGCGGATCGCGCGGGCGTGCCGTACCTCGACCGATGTGATCGTGCGGCCGGAGACCCACTGTTCCAGGCCACGGCGGACGACCTCGACCTCGGGCAGCTCTGGCACGGGGGCTCCTCCGGGAGGGGATCGGGATACGCGGCGCGCGGAAGGTGGTGCTCCGCGGCGCCGCGGGGGCGTTGCTTCTCCCTCCCGCCCCCTGAAGGGGCACGGGAGGAGTCACGTCGTGGACACGGCAGCGGCTACGGCATGTCTCCGGCGGCGCGACGAGGTGCGGCCCGCCGCGCGGACGGGACGGGGACATCAGCCGCTCCGCAGTGGGCTCGGCGTCCTCGTGCCCCGGCAGCCACCTCTCGAACCGGGCGTGGGGCCTGACCTGTCGATCGGGACGGGTCAGCGGCGGCGGTCCAAGGCAGGGACGGGCGTTCTGTACGGGAGACTCCCCCGGGCTTCGCCATGGCACCCGCCCCGGAAGGGCGTTCGGGGGGAGCCTCGCATGCCCGCGACGCTCCCCCTGACACTGCCCGGCTAGCGCGCCGCTCCGGATGCGCCGCCCGCCCGGGCGGCCTCACCGAGGGACTTGCCCGACGGTCGCGAGGCGTCGGCGCCTGCCGGGGCGTGCCCGACGGTGTGCTCGTCCTCCGTCGGTTCGGCCGCCGTGGCCGAGTCGACGACGCTGTCGGCGTCCGGATCCGAAGCTTCGGACTCCGCAGCGGCGGCATCCGCGGCGGCAGCGTCCGCGGCTTCGCGGATCGAGAGCCAGGCGGTCTCCGCCGCCTGCTGCTCGGCTTCCTTCTTGCTGCGGCCGGTGCCGGTGCCGTACGTGACACCACCGACGCGGGCAGCAGCCGTGAAGATCTTCTCGTGGTCGGGCCCGGTCTCACTGACCAGGTACTCGGGAACACCCAGCCCCTCGGTGGCGGTCAGTTCCTGGAGACTGGTCTTCCAGTCCAGGCCGGCCCCGAGGTTCGAGGACTTCTCGATCAGCGGGTCGAAGAGCCGGTGCACCAGCTCGCCGGCGACCTCCAGCCCCTGGTCGAGATAGACCGCGCCGATCACCGCTTCGAGGGTGTCCGCGAGGATCGATGCCTTGTCCCGGCCCCCGGTGCCCTCTTCGCCCCGGCCGAGCCGGATGAAGGAGCCCAGTTCGAGGCCGCGGCCGACCTCCGCCAGCGCGCGCGAGTTGACCACCGCGGCCCGCAGCTTGGCCAGCTGGCCCTCGGGCAGGTCGGGGTGGATGCGGTACAGCGTGTCGGTGACCACCAGGCCGAGCACGGAGTCCCCGAGGAATTCGAGGCGCTCGTTGGTGGGCAGCCCGCCGTTCTCGTACGCGAAGGAGCGGTGGGTCAACGCACGCACCAGAAGGGCGGACTCGAGCTTGTACCCGAGCCGCCCTTCCAGAAGCGTGTGGGACGAGGCCGTGTCCGCCTGCTGCGCCGGGTCACCCCCGCGTTTACGGGGAGCCTGGGGCGTCTTGGCGTCCGACATGAAGCCTGTCACCCGCCGATCAGACCTCGAGGACCTGGCGGCGGTTGTAGGTGCCGCAGCTCGGGCACGCGATGTGCTGCTGCTTCGGCTCGTTGCAGCGCTCGCACGCCACCAGGGTGGGGACCGCAGCCTTCCACTGCGACCGGCGGTGGCGCGTGTTGCTGCGCGACATCTTCCGCTTCGGAACAGCCACGGCTACTTCTCCTGCTTCTCGTCGACGCCCGCTTCGGCGCCGCTCATGTTGTCCTTCTCGCCGCCCTTGACGGTTTCGGCGAGTCCCTGCAGTGCCGCCCAACGTGCGTCGACGGCGTCGTGGTGGTGGTCCGGGTCGTCCGCGAGCCGTGCTCCGCATTCGGAACACAGTCCGGGGCAGTCCTCCCGGCACACCGGCTGCAGCGGCAGTGCGAGCACCACCGCGTCACGCAGCACGGGCTCGAGGTCGAACAGGCCGTCCTCGAGGAAGAGCGTGTCCTCGTCCTCGGCGTCGTCGCCCGATTCCGCTTCGCGGCTCCGGACATCGGCGTCGGGGTAGGAGAACATCTCCTGGAAGTCCGCGTCGAGCTCTCGCTCCAGCGGCTCCAGACACCTTACGCACTCGCCTGTCAGCGGTGCACGGGCGGTGCCGGTGACAAGCACACCTTCCATGACCGACTCCAAGCGGAGATCGAGCTCCACGGTCGCGTCGTCGGGCACCCCGATGACCTCGATACCGAGGTCCCCGGGCGCCTTGACGGAGCGGGAGAGCCGCTGCAGCGTGCCAGGACGCCGACCCAGCTCATGTGTGTCGAACACGAGCGGGTTGCGGTGGTCGAGGCGGGCGTTCAGGGCTTCCAACTTTCTACGCTGCGGTACCGGCCGTCCGAAACTGAGCTGAAACGGGCAGCCGAGATCGCGGACGTACACGCGACCGAACAGCCAGGATACTGGACGCGCGGCCGGAGTCCCAATCCGCTCCGCGGGGCAGCGGCCGGGACGGTCAGCGACCCTGTTCGTACTGCCGCAGCTGGTCCAGATCGATCACGCTGGTGTCGAAAAGACTCGTCTCGTCGAGCGCCGAGGCCTGCTGTTGCTGCTGTGGGTGCTGCTGCTGTTGCTGGGGTGGCTGGGGTGGCTGGGGTGGCTGGGGTGCGTAGCCGGCGTTCGGGTCGTAGGGCTGCTGATAGCCGTACGGGTCCTGGAGCGGGTAGCCGTACGCGTCCTGCTGGACGTAGCCCTGGTAGGCGTACGGGTCCTGCTGGTAGACCGCGGCCGGATCGTAGTACTCCTGCTGCGGCTGGGGCTGCTGCGGCAACTGGACCGGCATTTCGGGCTGCTGCTGGGGCTGCTGCGGCAGCTGGGGCGGCATCTCGGGCTGCTGGGGGTGCTCCTGGGGCGCGGCCAGGCCCGCCAGGTAGTCGGCGTCGCTGGTCTGCGGGGCGTGCATCGCGCCGTCCTGGGCGGCCATGTGCGCGCCGAGATCGTCCGCGGCCTGTTGACCGTGCAGCTTCTGTCGTCCGCGGCCCACCGCGGCCAGGGTCTTGGAGAGCACGGCCTCGAAGGCGCCGATCTTGGCATCCACATACGAGTCGGCCCGCTCCCGGAGGGTGCCGGGGTCGACGCTGCGCTCCGGGGCGTCCTCGTCCTCGTACCCCTGCTCGTCCAGACCGGGTCCGAGGCCGAGCAGCTTCTCGCGGCCGCGGCCGACGGAGCCGAGGGTCTTGGTGAGGACGACCTCGAAGTTGGCGAGCTTGCTGTCGACGTAGTCGTCGGCCTCCGCGCGGATCTCCTCGGCCTCGCGGCGGGCCTCCGCGCGGATGCGGTCGGCCTCCTCCTGGGACTGCCGGGCGACCTCGGTGTCGGAGATCAGCGAGCCTCGCTGGGCGTGCGCGGAGTTGATGATCCGCTCGGCCTCCTGGCGGGCCTCCTCGACCATCAGGTCACGGCCGCCGAGCAGTTCCTGCGCCTGGGCGAGGGAGCCGGGGAGGGCTTCGCGGACCTCTTCGAGCATGGCGAGCAGCTCGGCGCGGTTGACCACGCACGAGGCCGACATGGGCATGGACCGAGCGCTGCCGACGGTCTCGACGATCTCGTCGAGCTTCTTCTGCACGTCCACCTTGGGTGCTCGCCAATCCTCTCTCTGCCAGGGGGCCGGCCCGCGGCGGAGCCGCCGACGGGCGCGGCGCCTCCGGGAGACACACAGCATGCCGGAGGGCCGGTACGGAACGACTGTACGGCCACGGACACCGTGCCGACACCTACTGACGGGCCTTCAGCTCAACGGCCCGACGCGGCAACGGCAGAGGTCACTCACCGCGTTCGGCGAGCCGCTCGGTGAGGGCTTCCAGGACCAGCGGGGGCACGAGGTGGGAGACATCGCCGCCCCAGGCCGCGACCTCCTTGACCAGGCTGGAGGAGAGGAAGCTGTACGTGGGGTTGGTGGGGACGAACAGCGTCTCCACCCCGGAGAGGCCGTTGTTCATCTGGGCCATCTGGAGTTCGTAGTCGAAGTCGCTGACCGCGCGGAGGCCCTTGACGATGGCCGGGATGTCGCGCTGCTTGCAGAAGTCGACGAGAAGGCCGTGGAAGGCCTCGACCTGGACGTTGCCGTACTCGGCGGTGACCTGGCGGAGCAGATCGATCCGCTCCTCGACGGTGAACAGGCCCTGCTTGGACTGGTTGATCATCACGGCGACGTGCACCACGTCGTACAGCTTGGAAGCACGGCCGATGATGTCGAGGTGTCCATTGGTAACGGGGTCGAAGGACCCCGGACAGACTGCGCGGCGCAACAGTTGTTCCTCGCTCTCCGGTCCGGTCATGACGTGATGGGGGACGTCGCAGTGGTGCGCGTCGGGGCGGCGCGACCGTACCAAAGCGTGCCCTCGCCGTAGCGACGGGCCCGCAGCCCGTCGAACCCGGCGGGCCACCGGAATTCACCGCCTCTGGTGCTGCGCTCCACGGTGGCGAGCGCATCCTCCGTGAGCCACCCACTCGCACTGAGTGTGAGCAGGATCTCGCGCAGATCATCGTCGGTGACCGCGTACGGCGGGTCGAGGAAGACCACGTCGTACGCGGCCTCGGGAGCCGGGCTGGCCAGGATCTGCTCCGCCTTGCCGGCACGCACCTCGGCGCCGGGCAGCCCGATGGATCGGATGTTCTCCCGGATGACGCGGGCGGCGCGGGTGTCGGCCTCGACGAGCAGCACATGCGCGGCGCCGCGGGAGAGCGCCTCCAGGCCGACGGCGCCCGAGCCGCCGTAGAGGTCGAGGACGCGGGCACCGTGCAGGCTGCCGAGCAGCGACTCCCAGGTGGAGAACAGGCCCTCGCGCGCGCGGTCGGAGGTGGGGCGGGTGCCATTGCCCGGCGGTACGGCCAAGCGGCGTCCGCCGGCGGCTCCGGCGATCACGCGGGTCATGGAGTCCGGTCCTTCGTCGTGGGTGGAGCAGCGGCCTGCAGCCGGCGACGGCCGCTGCCCCCCACGATATGGCGTCCGGCCGGGCCGGTCCCACCGCCGGCCCGGCCTCGGTCACGCCCCGGACCGGTGTCAGTCCTGTGCGGACTCCCCGACGGCCCCGACCAGAGCGGGAGAGGCGTACCGCGACCAGGACAGGCAGCCGTCGGGCGGGCAGTACTCGGGGCGGCGCGAGTCATGGCCGAGCTCACGGAGCTTCGTCCGCACCGAGTCGGGGGTGCGGCCGAAACGGGCGGCTATCCGGGCGATGGTCTCGCCCGCGTGGAATCGGTGGGTGAGATCCTCCTCGTGCTGGGGCACCCAGGGGGCACCGTGGCCGGGGAACAGCTCGCGCAGGACGTCCCGGTCCGGGATGGGCTCGGCCACATCGGCGACGAGCGCGAGCGCGCGCAGGGCGCGGTTGAGCGCGATACGGAGCGGCGGTACTTCGGAGAGGGGCAGGGTGAGCGCGCCGGAGGCGAGCAGCGCCTCGGGCATGTCCTCATGCCATCCGGCGAGGGTCAGAGTCACGGTGGAGTCGTCGTCGCTGGCGAGCTCGATGCGGAAGATCTTGTCACCGAGCGGCAGTTCGTTGATGTGCCTGAATGCCATGAATACAGCCCCCAATGGTCCAAGTCGGCCTATCCCTTGATGGATCGGCTCGGACTGTGTCCATTCTCCCAGGGGGGTCTGACATTTCTTCCGCTCGCCGGCCGCCGGGCCCGCCCGTTATCCGGCCGCTCGTTCGCTTGCCGCCGTTCCTCGTTCAGATGCCGCCGTTCCCTGTCCCAGGGCCGGTCCGCGGGTGGTTCAGCCCTTGTCGAGGAACTGCTCCCGCTCGGCGTCCAGCAGGGCGTCCAGCGCGGTCCGCAGCTCCGGGAAGCCGGTCAGCTCGGGGTCGCCGGAGACGATGGTCACCGCCTCCTCGCGGGCCGCGGCGATCACTTCCTCGTCCTCGATGACGGCGAGCATGCGCAGCGACGACCGGACGCCGGACTGGGCCTGTCCCAGGACGTCGCCCTCGCGTCGCTGCTCCAGGTCGATCCGGGACAGTTCGAAGCCGTCGAGCGTCGCGGCGACCGCGTCCAGCCGGGCGCGGGACGGGCTCGCCTCCGGCATCTCGCTGACGAGCAGACAGAGTCCGGGGGCGCTGCCGCGGCCGACCCGGCCGCGGAGCTGGTGCAGCTGCGAGACGCCGAAGCGGTCCGCGTCCATGATCACAATCACGGTGGAGTTGGGCACGTTCACCCCGACTTCGATCACCGTCGTCGCCACCAGGACGTCCACGTCCCCCGCGGCGAACCGGCGCATCACCTCGTCCTTGGCGTCGGGCTGCATCCTGCCGTGCAGCGGTTCGACCCGGAGCCCCGCGAGCGGGCCCTTGGCAAGCTGTTCGGCGATGTCCAGCACGGCCAACGGGGGCCGCTTCTCGGCCTCGTCCTCCGCCGACGCCTTCTTGGGGTCGTCCTCCTCGTCGCCGATGCGCGGGCACACCACGTACGCCTGGTGGCCGCCCTCCACTTCCTCCCGCACCCGTTCCCAGGTCCGGGTGAGGAAGTGCGGCTTGTCCTTCGCCGGTACGACATGGCTGGCGATCGGCGACCGGCCGGCGGGCAGCTGGTCGAGGACGGAGGTCTCCAGATCGCCGAAGACGGTCATCGCCACGGTCCGCGGGATGGGTGTCGCGGTCATCACCAGGAGGTGCGGCGGCTGTTTGCCCTTCGAACGCAGGGCATCCCGCTGCTCGACCCCGAAGCGGTGCTGCTCGTCGACCACGACCAGGCCCAGATCGTGGAACTGGACCTTGTCCTCGATCAGGGCGTGTGTGCCGATGACGATCCCGGCCTCGCCGGTGACCAGGTCGAGCAGCGCCTTACGGCGGGCGGCGGCGCCCATCGAGCCGGTGAGCAGCACGACCTTGGTGGCCTGTTCCGCCCCGCCGAGCATGCCTCCCTCGGCCAGCTCGCCCATCATCTCGACGATCGACCGGTGATGCTGCTGGGCCAGCACCTCGGTCGGCGCGAGCATCGCGGCCTGTCCGCCCGCGTCGACGACGCCGAGCATCGCCCGCAGCGCGACCATGGTCTTTCCACTGCCGACCTCGCCCTGGAGGAGGCGGTGCATGGGGTGTTCGGTGGCGAGGTCGTCGAAGATCTCCGCCGACACCGCTCGCTGGCCGTCGGTCAGGGTGAAGGGCAGCTTGGCGTCGAAGGCGTCCAGCAGGCCGGCCTCGCGCGGTACCCGCGGCACGGCGGGCAGCTGCGCGTCCGCATGCCGCCGCCGGGCCAGGGCGACTTGGAGGATGAACGCCTCGTCCCACTTGAGGCGGTCACGGGCGGCGGCGATATCGGCTTTGGTGCGCGGCCGGTGGACCTTGCGGAACGCCTCGGGCAGGGTGTCCAGGCCCCGGCCCGCCCGCAGCCCGGTGGGGAGCGGATCGGCGAGGTGCTGCCAGCCGTCGGCCTCGAAGGTGTCCAGGAGCGCGCCGACCGACTTGGCGATCTGCCACGACGAGAGCTGTTTGCAGGCGGGGTAGAGCGGCAGCAGCTGACTGGCGAAGCTGTCCACCGCGTCGGCGCCGCTGTCCTGGTCCAGCATCTCGTAGTCGGGGTGCGCGAGCTGGCGGGTGCGGTTGAAGACCGAGACCTTGCCCGCGAACATGCCGCGCCGGCCGGGCAGCAGTTCGCGCTCGTGATGGTGTGCGGCCCGGCCGAAGAAGACCAGGGTCAGCGCGCCGCTGCCGTCGGTGACGACGACCTCCAGCCGTACGCCCTTGCCGTGGTTGAAGGTCTTCTTGGCCGCCTTGGCGACCTGCGCGACGACGGTGACGTGCTCGTCCAGCGGGAGGTCGGCGAGCCGGGTCAGCTCGCCGCGCTCGGCGTACCGCCGGGGGTAGTGGTGCAGCAGGTCGCCCGCGGTGTGCAGGCCGAGATGGTCGGCCATCACCTTCGCGGTGTTGCCGCCGACCGTCTTTCTCAGGGATTCATCCAGCGCGGGCACGCAGTCCATTCCACACCATGGCGGTGACAGGGCCGGGCGTCCGACTCACTCGAGGATCACTCGACGCCGATGAGCAGCGGTACGGACGGCTGACCGCCGCGGTAGACGACGGTGTCGACGGCGAGGTGGGCCTCCCGTACGTGCGACTCCAGCCCGTCGGCGAGGTCGTCCGGGATGCCGGAGCCGAGCACCAGCGTGACCATCTCGCCACCCGCGGCGAGCATCCGGTCGAGCAGGGTCGCGGCGGTTCCGGCCAGATCGGCGCCGATCACCACGACGTCGCCGTCGATCAGGCCGAGCACGTCGCCGGCCTGGCAGACCCCGGCCATGGTCCAGGACTGCCGCTCGGCGACGGCGAGTTCGGCGTACCGGGTGGCGCCGGCGGCGGCGGTCATGGCGACGACGTCCTCGTCGAAGCGGCGGCCGGGCTCGTGCACGGCGAGCGCGGCGATGCCCTGGACGCTGGAGCGGGTCGGGATCAGCGCGACCCGTACACCCTCGGTCCGCGCCTGCTCCGCCGCCGCCGCGGCGGTGTGCCGCAGGTCCGCGTCATTGGGCAGCAGCACGACCTCGCGCGCGTGGGCCCGGCGGATGGCCTGGAACAGCTCACCGCTGGCCGGTGGCTCCCCGGGACGCGCGGTGACCACCGTCGCGCCGGCCTCCAGACAGAGCGCTGCGAGCCCCTCGCCGGGGACGACGGCCACGACGGCGCGTGCCGCCCGCTCACGCTGTCCTTGCGGGTCGCCGCCCGTGCCGTCGCCCGGTGTGCACACCTCGGCGCCCGTGGGTACGGCGGCGTCGAAGTGGGTGATCCGGATCCGGTACGGGCGTCCTGCGTGGACGCCCGCCTCCACGGCGGCGCCCGCGTCGTCCACGTGCACATGCACGTTCCACAGCCCGTCGCCGCCCACCACGACCAGCGAGTCGCCGAGCTCGTCCAGCCGCCTGCGCAGTTCGGCGACCGACTCGTCGTCCGCCTCCAGCAGATAGATCACTTCGTAGGCGGGCCCCGCGGGGGCTCTCCCACCGGGGCCGAGCGCACCGCCGGACCCGATGGCGGACGGTCCGCGCTGCACATGCTCAGGGCGGCCCGGCCGACCGGTGGCGCTGCCCTCCCCGCGCTCCGCGGCGCCGATCGGTCCCATCGCGGTCTCGCCGGACACGGCCTCCACCAGTGAGCCGAGCACGGTGACCAGACCGCAGCCGCCCGCGTCCACGACGCCGGCACGGCGGAGGACGTCGAGCTGCCCAGGGGTCGCCTCAAGCGCCGCACACGCCCCTTCGTACGCGGCACGCGCCACGACCGAAGCCCCGCCCTCGGCCCGCTCGGCGGCATCGGCCGCGGCGGTGGCCACCGTGAGGACGGTGCCCTCCACCGGGTGCGCGACAGCCTGGTACGCCGACTCCGCGGCCCGCCGCAGCGCGCGTCGCAGTCTCTCCGCGTCCCCGCCCGAAGTCGCGATGCCGGGCAGACCGGGCATGCCGAGCGGGCCGGGCAGCCCGGGCGGCACCACAACGGGCGCGCGGCGGGCCCCCCGCGCACGCCCCGCGGACTTCCCGGCGCCGTCACCGGCAGGGGCGGCCAGCACCTCCGCCATGCCACGCAGCAGCTGGGCCAGGATCGTCCCGGAGTTCCCCCGGGCCCCGATCAGCGCCCCGTGGGCCATCGCCCGTACGGCGTCGGGGAGCGCGGGTCCCGTGTCATCGGCGACCGCCGCGTGCGCGGCGAATACCGCGTCCACGGCCTGTGCCGCCGATTCCACGGTCAGATAGAGATTCGTCCCGGTGTCCCCGTCCGCGACCGGATAGACGTTGATCGCGTCGATCCCCTCCCGGGCCTCCCCCAGCGCCTCCAGGGCGAGCCCGCACCACGTGCGTACCGTGGTGGCGTCGAGGGTGTGCAGCACCTGCGTCCTCCTCGGACCGGGGCGGGGAATTCCACCGCAGGGTAGTCGCGGGTCCAGGGCCTGCACGGGGCGGGGGCCCCGGCCCGCCATGGTAGTTTCGTTGTACGGGAGCGGTCGTTGTATGCTGCTCCGGTTGCCCGATGAGAATCGGGCCATTCCCACCTGGCACTGCCGGTCGATCACTGACCTCGGCGACGCCGGGATTCACCGTAAGTGCATCTGAAGTCTTTGGAGTGACCCGTGGCTGCCAACTGCGACGTCTGCGGCAAGGGGCCGGGCTTCGGCAACAACATTTCGCACTCGCACCGCCGCACTCGCCGTCGTTGGAACCCCAACATCCAGACGGTGCGCGCTGTGGTCGGGCGGACGCCGAAGCGGCTCAACGTCTGCACCTCGTGCATCAAGGCCGGCAAGGTCGCGCGCTGACGTTCCCGTCGTAGCGCAGCCCTCGCCGGTTGCCTGAGCCGGTCCACCGACAGGTGGACCGGCTTTTTGCATGCCCTCACGGGCCCGTAGCCCCGTAACCGGCCCTTGCCGCCTCGTCGGCGGCTCTCGCCGGCTCGTTGTCATGCCTGAGTCGCGGGCCGTTGTGCGGAGTCCCGGCGCCACTGCCAGGCGTGGTCCACCGGGCCGATGCCGCCACCCAGCGGGAAGCCCCCCGCGATCGCCCCCGTCACGTACTCCTTGGCCGCGGTCACCGCCTCCGGCACGGTCCGCCCGCGCGCCAGCTGCGCCGCGACGGCGCCGGCGAGCGTGCAGCCGGTGCCGTGGGTGTGCCGGTTGTCGTGCCGTACGGACCGCAGCCAGTGTTCCTCCGCGCCGTCCGTCAGCAGATCCACCGCATCCCCGTCGAGGTGCCCGCCCTTGATCAGCGCCCAGCGCGGCCCGAGTTCCAGCACCGCATCCGCCGCCCTCCGCAGATCCGCCTCCCCCCGGACCCGCACGTCGGTCAACTGCGCCACCTCGTCCAGATTCGGGGTGGCGACGGTCGCCAACGGCAGCAGCTTCGTACGGACGTGAGTGAGCGCTGAGGGCGCGAGCAGCGAATCGCCGTGCTTGGAGACGCCCACCGGGTCGACCACGACCGGTGCACCGATATCCGCCAGCAGCTCCGCGACGGTCTCGACGAGTTCGGCCGAGGCGAGCATGCCGGTCTTCACCGCCTGCACCCCGATGTCGTCGACGACACTGCGGAACTGCGCCCGGACGGCTTCGGCCGGCAGTTCCCACGCGCCCTGCACGCCCAGCGAGTTCTGCGCCGTGACGGCGGTGAGCACGCTCATCCCGTGCGCACCCATGGCCAGCATCGCCTTGAGATCGGCCTGGATGCCCGCGCCGCCGCCGGAGTCGGATCCGGCGATGGTCAGCACACGGGGCGGTGCCTGCGAAGGGCTCTGCGGGGATATCTGCATACGGGCGAATCTAGTGGCTGTCCTCGATGTCGCCGAAGTGGTCCCAGCCCGCCTTCTCCCAGGGCGCCCCGTCCACGGTCACCTGCGGCAGAGCCGAGGGGTTGAGCACCTCGCCGATCACCCGCCACCGTGCCGGGAGTTTCACATCCCGCGGGAAGGTCGCGACGATCGCGTGGTCCTCTCCCCCGCCCAGCACCCAGGTCAGCGGGTCCACGCCGACGGCCTGCCCGATGTCGGACATCTGTGTGGGGACGTCGATCGCGCCCGAGTGGAGATCGATCCGGACCTTGCTGGCCTCCGCGATGTGCCCGAGGTCGGCGACGAGTCCGTCGCTGACATCGGTCATCGCGGTGGCACCGAGGCCGGCTGCCGCGGGCCCCGCGTGGTACGGCGGTTCGGGGCGGCGGTGTGCCTCCACGAAGGCACGGGGCGACCGGAATCCCCGGGAGAGCACGGCGTGCCCGGCCGCGGACCAGCCCAGCCATCCCGTCACGGCGACGACGTCGCCCGGCTGGGCCCCGGACCGGGTGACCGGCTCGTGGTTGCGCAGATCTCCGAGCGCGGTGATGGCGACGGTGATGGTGTCGCCGCGTACGACGTCGCCGCCGACCACGGCCGCGCCCGCCACCTGGCACTCGTCGCGGATACCGTCCATCAGCTCGACGGGCCAGGTCACGGGGAGGTCGGCCGGGACGACCAGGCCGAGCAGCAGCGCGGTCGGGACCGCGCCCATGGCCGCGATGTCGGCGAGGTTCTGGGCGGCCGCCTTACGGCCGACGTCGTACGCCGTGGACCAGTCGCGGCGGAAGTGCCGGCCCTCCAACAGCAGATCCGTACTGGCGACGACCCGCCGGTCCGGTGCGGTGACCACCGCGGCGTCGTCCCCGGGCCCGAGCCGTACGGCCGGGGTGGTGGTGAGCCGCGAGGTCAGCTCCCTGATGAGCCCGAACTCCCCCAACTCGCCCACGGTGCCCTTCATCGGTGTGCCCCTTCTGCCCCAGTGCGCTTGCGCTCGCGTACCGACAGTGGTGTCGGTACGGTCAACTTGTACTTCCTGTCCGCCGCACAGAGCACGCCGTCCGGTGCGCGGGTCTCCCCCTGCCGCTCGGCGACGCGATACCGTGGCGTCTCTTCTTCCCACATGATCCTCGTGGCCGCCCTGGAGGTTCCGTGGTACAGGCGTACATCCTGATCCAGACCGAGGTCGGCAAAGCCTCGACCGTCGCCGAGACGATTGCCAAGATCCCGGGGGTGATCCAGGCCGAGGACGTGACCGGTCCTTACGATGTCATCGTGCGCGCGCAGGCCGACACGGTTGACGAACTCGGTCGCATGGTGGTCGCGAAAGTCCAGCAAGTGGACGGCATCACCCGCACCCTGACCTGCCCGGTGGTCCATCTGTAGCCCCCGTCTATGCTCGGCCGGTGAGTGCTTTCACCCGCCGGCTCCTCTGCCTGCCCGCCGTCGCCCTGCTGACTGCCACCGCCGGTTGTTCCCTCACGGACGGAGGCGGCGCACGCCCGGTCCCCACGCCGTCGGCGCAGGCTGCCGAGATGTGCCGGAAGTTGCAGGACGAGCTGCCCGGGACCGTGGACGGGCTCGACCGCAGTGCGAGCGAGCCCGATTCGGACTTCGCAGCGGACTGGGGCGACCCCGCGGTGCAGCTGCGCTGCGGGGTACCGCGGCCCGAGCTGCTGACGCCCGGAAGTGAACATTACAACCCCACGGCGGATGCGGTGGAGGTCAACGGCGTCGACTGGCTGCTGGAGAAGCAGGAGGACGGCTACCGGTTCACCACCACCGGGCGCAAGGCCTTCGTCGAGCTGACGGTTCCGGGAAAGTACGCCCCCGAGGTCGATGCGCTGACCGACCTCGCGGGCGCCGTGGAGAGGACCGTGCCGAGCAGGCTCTGAGGCCGGTAGCGGTACCCGCTAGCGCAGCCCGGTCGGGCGGCGCAGCGCCGCCTGGATCAGCCGGTCCACCAGCTCCTGGTAGCTCACACCGCTCTCCTGCCACATCCGCGGGTACATGGAGATCGGTGTGAAGCCCGGCATCGTGTTGATCTCATTGATCACGAACTCCCCGCTGTCCAGCAGGAAGAAGTCCGCGCGGACCAGACCCTCGCAGGAAGCGGCGTCGAAGGCCCGTACGGCCAGCTCCTGGACGCTCGCGGTTTCCTCGGCGGTGAGCGGCGCGGGCACGACACCGGCGGCGGAGTCGATGTACTTCGCCTCGAAGTCGTAGAAGTCGTGCGAGGTCACCGACGGGATCTCGGCGGGGACGCTCGCCCGCGGCCCGTCCTCGAACTCCAGCACCCCGCACTCGATCTCCCGGCCACGCAGCAGCGACTCCACAATGATCTTGGGGTCGTGCCGCCGGGCCTCCTCGAGAGCGTCCTCGAGCCCTTCCAGCCCGTCGACCTTGGTGATGCCCATCGAGGATCCGGCGCGCGCGGGCTTGATGAAGACCGGCCAGCCGTTCTCCCCGGCGAAGTCGACGATCTTCTTCCGGGCGGCGGAGGGGTTCCGGTCCCACTCGCGGGGCCTGATCACCTCGTACGGGCCGACGGGCAGCCCGTAGGAGATGAACACCCGCTTCATGTACTCCTTGTCCATTCCGACGGCGGACGCGAGCACACCCGCGCCGACGTACGGAATCCCGGACAGCTCCAGCAGCCCCTGGAGGGTGCCGTCCTCCCCGTACGGCCCGTGCAGCACCGGGAAGACGACGTCGACCTCGCCGAGCACCTTGGGCACCGCGCCGGGTTCGGTGTAGACGACCTCGCGGCTGGCCGGGTCGACCGGCAGCAGCACGGCGCCCTCGGCGGACTCCGTCAGCTGGTCCACGCTCGGCAGCCGGCGGTCCGCGATCGCCATCCGCTCGGGATCGTCGGCGGTCAGCGCCCAGCGGCCGTCCGTGGTGATGCCGATGGGCAGCACCTCGTACTTCGTCCGGTCGATCGCGCGCAGCACGGCGCCGGCGGTGGCCACGGAGATGGCGTGCTCGGAGCTGCGCCCGCCGAACACGACGGCGACGCGCGGCTTGCGCCCGGCTTCTCCGGTGGGAGGGGTCCCTCCCACGGAGGAGGGGACGGGGCTCTGGGGGGAGGACTCGCTGCTCATATCGCGACGAGACTACCTTGCGCCTCCGGGCGTCCGGCAGTCGGCGACACCGGGCAATCGCGCTCGCTCCCGACGCCGTCCCGCGGGGCGCACCGCTGCGGGGTTCGTGGGGCTCCCCGCGGCTTCAGCGGCGTTCGGGCTTGGCGCTGCGGGACATCATCTCCTTGAGCGCCACGAGCGGCGGCTTGCCCTCGTGGACGATGCCGACCACGGTCTCGGTGATCGGCATGTCCACCCCGTGCCGCCGGGCCAGATCGAGCACGGACTCACAGGACTTGACGCCCTCGGCGGTCTGCTTGGTGACCGCGATGGTCTCGTCGAGGGTCATGCCGCGGCCGAGGTTGGTGCCGAAGGTGTTGTTGCGGGACAGCGGTGAGGAGCAGGTGGCGACCAGGTCGCCCATGCCCGCCAGGCCCGCGAACGTATGGGCGTCGGCGCCCATCACCAGCCCCAGCCGGGTCGTCTCGGCGAGCCCGCGGGTGATCAGCGACGCCTTGGCGTTGTCACCGAGGCCCATGCCGTCGGCGATTCCGACAGCGAGCGCGATGACGTTCTTGACCGCGCCGCCCAGTTCGCAGCCGACCACATCGGTGTTGGTGTACGGGCGGAAGTACGGGGTGTGGCAGGCGGCCTGGAGCCGTCGCGCCACCGCTTCGTCGACACAGGCGACGACGGCTGCGGCGGGCTGCCGGGCTGCGATCTCCTTGGCCAGGTTCGGCCCGGTGAGCACCGCGACCCTCCTGCGCACATCCTCCGCGGACTGTTCCCCCGGGCTCCGTCCGGAGGGCGTCCCGAGGGAGGTGCCGCCGGTGGGAGGGCCGGCGGGCGCCTTGCCGACCACCTCCTCGATGACCTCGCTCATGCGCTTGGCCGTGCCGAGTTCGACACCCTTCATCAGGCTCACGAGCACGGTGTCGGAGGGCAGCAGCGGCGCCCACCGGGTGAGGTTGCCGCGCAGCGTCTGGGAAGGAATGGCGAGCACCGTGAACTCGGCGTCGCGAGCGGCCTCCGCGGGGTCGGTGGTGGCCCGTACCGAGGCGGGCAGCTCGATCCCGGGAAAGTAGTCGGGGTTCGTGCGGCCGGTGTTGATGGCCTCGACCAGCTCGGGGCGGCGGCCCCAGAGGGTCACCTCGCAGCCGGCGTCGGCCAGCACCATGGCGAAGGCGGTGCCCCAGGACCCGGTGCCGAACACCGCGCAGCGCGTCACTTGCTCTCCCCTTGTTCCTGGGCCTTCTGCCGCTCGGCCTTCCTGCGCTGCTCCGCGCGGGCCTGGCGGTGGTCGTATGTCTCGGTGGGTACGGGCTCTTCGCGCAGTTCCGCGAGGAGTTCGGTGATCGCCGCCATGATCTTGTCGGTGGCCGCCCGCAGTACCTCGGCGGTGGGCTCCAGCTCGTAGAACGCGGAGAGGTCCACCGGCGGACCGGCCTTCACTCGCAGTGTCTTGCGCGGAAGGAGGCTCAGCTGCCGCGCACTGGAGTAGGGCGGCACCGCGTGGTTGGCGCCCCACTGCGCGACAGGGATGACCGGGGCCCTGGTGAGCAGCGCCACGCGGGCCGCGCCGGTCTTGCCCTGCATCGGCCAGTGATCGGGGTCGCGGGTGATGGTGCCCTCGGGGTAGAAGGCGACGCATTCGCCGCGTTCGATCGCGTCGACGGCGGCGCGGAAGGCGTCCACGGCGTCGGTGGACTCCCGGTAGACGGGAATCTGGCTGGTGCCCCGGAGCATCGAACCGACGAACGGCGTGTTGAAAAGTGCGGCCTTCGCGAGGAATCGCGGGACGCGTCCGCTGTTGTACTGGAAGTGCGCATAGGAGAGCGGGTCGAGATACGAGTTGTGGTTGACCGCGGTGAGGAATCCGCCGTCACCGGGAATGTGTTCCATTCCGTACCAGTCCCGCTTGAACAGCACCACAAGCGGCGGTTTTGCGATCACCGCGGCCAAGCGGTACCAGAAGCCGATTCTGCGGCGGGACACTCGGAAACCCTCCTCGTGGGACCTGCTGAGCTGCGGACGGACAGCCGCACAAGTGTCGCCTCAGGGTCCCGGTCTGTCGAGAACACCGTAACCCCGCTGGTCCCGGGCAACTGCGGCAGCAGGCGAGAATGAAGCCGATGCGAAGAGTCGGAGAGTCCGTGGCAGTGGGCGGATGGTCCCTGGTGGTGCCGCTGAAACCGTTGTCGCTGGCGAAGAGCAGACTCGCCGGGGCGGCCGGGGACGGCCTGCGGCCGGGGCTGGCCCTGGCGTTCGCACAGGACACGGTGGCAGCCGCGCTGGACTGCCCGGCGATAAGCGATGTGGTCGTCGTCACGGACGATCCGCTCGCCGTCGCGGAACTGACGGCGCTGGGCGCGCGGGCCGTACCGGATACTCCCGGTGCGGGTCTGAATGCGGCGCTCGCGCACGGTGCGCGGACCGTACGGGAGGACCGGCCGGCGGCGCCGGTGGCGGCGTTGAACGCGGATCTCCCGGCGCTGCGGCCCGGCGAACTTGCGCGCGTTCTCGCGGTGGCCGGCGCATTTCCCCGGGCATTTCTCGCGGATGCCGCGGGAGTGGGGACCACATTTCTCTCCGCGGCGCCGGGGGTGGCACTCGATCCGGCTTTCGGCGGCCCGTCACGGGCGCGGCACCGTACGTCGGGGGCCGCGGAAATCCTGCTGGCGGGCGTGGATTCCGTACGGCGGGACGTGGATACGGGCGAGGATCTGCGGGCGGCACTGGCTCTGGGAGTGGGGCCGAGGACCGCGGCCGCGACGACCGGACTGCTCGTCCCGGAGAAGCGGACTGCCGTGGAGGGCGCGGGCGGAACGGTGCGCGGCGCCGACTAGTGCCGCGACCGGCACCGCTTGCCCGTCAAGGAGGGTCGTCCGGTGCGTGCGATCGCGAGGGGGCCGGAAACCCTCGTAGCGGAGCTACTGGGGCTTTTGGCGATGCGGCTGGGGGCACTCCCCCAGCTACCGCTGGGGGAGCCCCCACCCGGCCGAAGGGAGGGGAATGCGTGCTGCTGGCCGGCGCGACGGGGCAGCCGTTGCCGGGAGGGGCACTAGTCTGAGCGTATGCAGGCCACCGCTTATACGTACGACGCCGAGACCCGGTCCGGCAGTGTGCTGCTCGACGACGGCACTCCGCTGCCATTCGACGCGGCGGCATTCGACGCGGGCGGGCTGCGGCTGCTGCGCCCCGGCCAGCGGGTGCGGATCGAGGTGGACGGCGAGGGCGGAAGCCGCCGGATCGCTCTGGTGACACTGCAGACCCTCTGAACCGCAGCCCTGCGAACCGCGGACGCTCCCGACCGGGGCGGCGCCTAGCCCGAGGACCCGTGGATTCCGGGGCACGTGCTGCTCCAGTGCACGGCTGCTTCGAGGAACGGCAACCCCGAAAACACCGCGGGCCGGGCTCCCCGAGGGGAGTCCGGCCCGGTCGCGTGAGGTGCTACTTCTTCCTTGCGGCCGACTTCTTGGCGGTCGTCTTGCGCGCCGTGGTCTTGCGCCCCGGAGCCTTCTTCGCCGTGGCCTTCTTGGCCGGAGCCGTCTTCTTCGCGCCGGCCTTCTTCGCCGCGGCCTTCGCCGGGGTGGCCTTCTTGGCGGCCTTCTTCGCGGTGGTCTTCTTCGCTGTCGCCTTCTTCGCGGTGGTCTTCTTCGCCGCCGCCTTCTTCGCCGTGGTCTTCTTCGCCGCCGCCTTCTTCGCCGCCGCCTTCTTGGCGGTGGCCTTCTTGGCCGCGGCCTTGGCGGTAACGCCGCCCGTGAGGCTGCCCTTGGGAGCCTTCTTGACGGCCACCTCGCCGCCCCTCGGCAGCTTCTTCGAGCCGCTGACCAGGTCCTTGAAGCCCTGACCGGCACGGAAACGGGGAACCGAGGTCTTCTTGACCCGGACGCGCTCGCCGGTCTGCGGGTTGCGGGCGTACCGGGCCGGACGGTCCACCTTTTCGAACGAACCGAAACCGGTGACCGAGACCCGGTCGCCGGAGACAACTGAACGCACGATCGCGTCCAGTACCGCGTCGACAGCCTCGGCGGCGTTCTGCCGCCCGCCGAGCTTGTCGGCAATCGCTTCTACGAGCTGCGCCTTGTTCACGTCTTCCCCTTCGGAGACATTGCCGGAACGAAAGTGTTCAAGCTTTTTCGCACGTTAGGCAGATATATACCGCAAATCAAACACGAAACGGGCTAATCACCCTTGTGCCGCAACGAACTCGGCGCCACGGAGTTCCGTCGGCCTCAGTCGCCTTCGGGGAAACGACCTTCGTCGAGGTCCTTCATGAACCGGTCCAGCCGCCTTGCGGCAGCGGCGAGATCGTGTTTGGCCGCGGCCGTGATGACCAGCAGTTTCCGGGACAGCGCCATCCGTACGCCCTCCGGCACTTGCAGCGAGCGCACCCTTGTGTGCGCTTCCTTCAGCCGGGCCGCGACGACCTCGTAGAGCTCGAGTTGGCTGTCGCGGTCCATGCACCGATTGTGCCATCTGGGGCGAGTTGTCGCTTCGTGGGGCCTCAACCGTGCCCGGAACACGACTGCGCCCCCTGCCGGGCGGCAGGGGGCGCAGTGCGGAAAGCGTGCTGATCAGACGTCTACGGTACGGGGCTTGAAGGCCGGGCGACCGGCCTCGTACGCCGCGATCTCGGCTTCGTTCTTCAGGGTGAGGCTGATGTCGTCCAGCCCTTCCAGCAGCCGCCAGCGGGCGTTCTCGTCGAGCTCGAACTCCGCGGTGATGTCACCGGCCCGGACCTGCCGCCCGACGAGGTCGACGGTGATCTCGGCGGTCGGGTCGGCCTCGGTCAGCTGCCACAGCCGCTCCACCGTCTCCTGCGGCAGCACGACCGTGAGCAGACCGTTCTTGAGCGAGTTGCCGCGGAAGATATCGGCGAAGCGGGAGGAGATCACGGCCTTGAAGCCGAAGTTCTGCAACGCCCAGACGGCGTGCTCGCGCGAGGAACCGGTTCCGAAGTCGGAGCCCGCCACCAGAACGGTCGCGCCCTGCCGCTCGGGCCGGCCCAGCACGAACTCGGGGTCCTTGCGCCAGGCCTCGAACAGCCCGTCCTCGAAACCGTCGCGGGTGACCTTCTTCAGCCAGTGCGCGGGGATGATCTGGTCGGTGTCGACGTTGCTGCGGCGCAGCGGTACGGCCCGGCCGGTGTGCGTGGTGAAAGCTTCCATGACTGCTCAGGCCCCCACGGGTGTGCGTACGGCTGCGTCGGACAGATCGGCCGGCGAGGCGAGATGCCCCAGGACCGCGGTGGCGGCGGCGACCTGCGGGGAGACCAGGTGGGTACGGCCGCCCTTGCCCTGCCGCCCCTCGAAGTTGCGGTTGGAGGTGGACGCGCAGCGCTCACCGGGCTTCAGCTGGTCGGGGTTCATGCCCAGGCACATCGAGCAGCCCGCGTGCCGCCATTCGGCGCCGGCCGCGGTGAACACCTTGTCCAGGCCCTCCTCGACGGCCTGCAGGGCAACGCGTACAGAGCCCGGGACCACCAGCATGCGGACGCCTTCCGCGACTGAACGCCCCGACAGGATCTCGGCGGCGGAGCGCAGGTCCTCGATCCGGCCGTTGGTGCAGGAGCCTACGAAGACGGTGTCCACGGAGATGTCGCGCAGCGGCTGACCAGCCGTCAATCCCATGTATTCCAGGGCCTTTTCGGCGGCGATGCGGTCCGAAGCGTCATCGTACGAAGCCGGGTCCGGCACGGACTCCGACAACGGGGCACCCTGGCCCGGGTTGGTGCCCCAGGTGACGAACGGGGCCAGCGCGGTGGCGTCGATGACGATCTCGTGGTCGAAGACCGCGTCGTCGTCGGTGCGCAGCGTCTTCCAGTACGCGACGGCGGCGTCCCAGTCCTCGCCCTGCGGGGCGTGGTCGCGGCCCTGCAGATAACTGAACGTGGTCTCGTCCGGCGCGATCATGCCCGCGCGGGCGCCGGCCTCGATCGACATGTTGCAGATGGTCATCCGGGCTTCCACCGACAGCTTCTCGATGGCGGAGCCGCGGTACTCGATGACGTATCCCTGGCCGCCCCCGGTGCCGATCCGGGCGATGATCGCCAGGATCAGGTCCTTGGCGGTGACGGTGCCGGGCAGCTCGCCCTCCACGGTGATCGCCATGGTCTTGAAGGGCGCGAGCGGCAGGGTCTGGGTGGCCAGCACATGCTCGACCTGGCTGGTGCCGATGCCGAACGCCAGCGCGCCGAAAGCGCCGTGGGTGGAGGTATGGCTGTCACCGCAGACCACGGTCATCCCGGGCTGGGTCAGTCCCAGCTGCGGTCCCACGACGTGGACAACCCCTTGCTCGACGTCGCCCAGTGGGTGCAGCCGTACGCCGAAGTCCGCGCAGTTCTTGCGCAGCGTCTCCAGCTGAGTACGGGAGACCGGGTCGGCGATCGGCTTGTCGATGTCGAGGGTGGGGGTGTTGTGGTCCTCGGTGGCGATGGTGAGGTCGGTGCGCCGCACCGGGCGGGCGTTCTGCCGGAGGCCGTCGAAGGCCTGCGGGCTCGTCACCTCGTGCAGCAGGTGCAGATCGATGAAGAGGAGGTCGGGCTCGCCTTCGGCATGCCGGACGACATGGTCGTCCCAGACCTTCTCCGCCAGTGTCCGTCCCATCGCTTTCCCTCCGGCCGGCCGTATTGCCGGACCTGCTCGATTCCCTGTGCCCCGGCCCGAAACCCCCATTCCGGGCGGTGCATACGGGCCGTGGTCCGCGGTCCGCCGTTCCAGAGTGACGGGTTCCGCAGAAAATTGAACTTGCGTTTCACAGAGTGAGACGCGAGTATCGTTGCATGGACAACTCTAGCGGCGTCGGCGTTCTCGACAAGGCAGCTCTGGTACTGAGCGCTCTGGAGTCCGGTCCGGCCACCCTCGCCGGGCTGGTCGCGGCGACCGGTCTCGCGCGCCCCACGGCGCACCGGCTCGCGGTGGCGCTGGAGCACCACCGGATGGTGGCAAGGGATATGCAGGGCCGGTTCATCCTGGGCCCCCGGCTCTCCGAGCTGGCCGCGGCGGCCGGCGAGGACCGGCTGCTCGCCACGGCAGGGCCGGTGCTCACACATCTGCGGGATGTGACGGGCGAGAGCGCCCAGCTCTACCGGCGACAGGGCGATATGCGGATCTGCGTGGCCGCGGCGGAACGGCTGTCCGGACTCCGGGACACCGTGCCCGTCGGCTCCACCCTGCCCATGAAGGCCGGATCCGCGGCGCAGATTCTGATGGCCTGGGAGGAGCCGGAGCGGCTGCACCGCGGCCTGCAGGGTGCCCGGTTCACGGCGACGGCGCTGTCGGGCGTACGGCGCCGGGGCTGGGCCCAGTCCATCGGCGAACGCGAGCCGGGCGTGGCGTCGGTCTCCGCGCCCGTGCGCGGTCCCTCCAATCGCGTGGTCGCCGCCGTCTCGGTCTCCGGACCGATCGAGCGGCTGACCCGTCACCCGGGCCGGATGCACGCCCAGGCGGTCATCGACGCGGCGGGGCGGCTGAGCGAAGCCCTGCGCCGTACGAGCTGACGGTCGCGGCCGAGCCGCCCAGCGGCTCGGCCCGCGGGACTCGGCCCGCGGGGCCGGGAATGGCGGACATGGCGAAGGACCCCGGAAATGCCGAAAAGCCCCTCCGTGAGGAGGGGCTTTCTTGTTCTGTACCCCCGACCGGATTCGAACCGGCGCTACCGCCTTGAGAGGGCGGCGTGCTAGGCCGCTACACAACGGGGGCCCTAGCGATCCATTCGTCGTCGGCACCGGGTGCGACCCGGTGGGGACGGTGTCAGGATCTGTACCCCCGACCGGATTCGAACCGGCGCTACCGCCTTGAGAGGGCGGCGTGCTAGGCCGCTACACAACGGGGGCTCAGCACTACTGAAACAAGAGCCTCGCGGGCGAGAACTCTTGCTGGGGTACCAGGACTCGAACCTAGACTAAGTGAACCAGAATCACTCGTGCTGCCAATTACACCATACCCCACCAAAACGCAACCCCCTGAGGGGGTTTTGTTTGGGATGCGCTCCCGGTCCGGCCTTGTCGGCCCGCTCGGGCGGCGCAGGAAGAACATTACCCGATGGTGGACGGCGCTCCAAAACGGGTATCCCCGCGCCGAAGTGCGGGCCACCGCCCAAACCGCTGATCGGCCGCGGGCCGCACCGCCGCCGCGGCCGAGAGTGCGTTCGGCGCGGTCGACGGCACGGTGCGGGCCCGCTGACTCGGGTGCCGCGAAGGCGATCCGCGGGCTCTACCCGGAGACACGCTCAGCCGCGGCGCGCAGCCGGCGCAGCGTCTCCTCGCGCCCCAGCAGCTCCATCGACTCGAAGAGCGGCGGGGAGACCCGGCGTCCGGTGACGGCGACGCGCAGCGGTGTGAACGCGTGCTTGGGCTTGAGGCCGAGGCCGTCGACCAGGGCCTCGCGCAGCACGGCCTGAATCGGCTCCGGGGTGTAGTCCTGCAGGGACTCCAGGGCCTTGATGCTCGATTCGAGCACCGGCGCGGCATCGGGGCCCAGGGCCTTGGCGGCGTCGGCCTCGTCCACCCGGAAGTCCTCCGGGGCGACGAAGAGGAAGCCGAGCATGCCGACGACCTCGCCGAGAACGACCATGCGCTCCTGGGTGAGCGGCGCCGCCCGGGTCAGCAGATCGAGCTGCGCGTCCGTCGGTTCCGCCGGAAGCAGATCCGCGGCCTGCAGATACGGCACCAGGCGGCGTACGAACTCATCGGGCGCCAGCTCCCGCAGATGCACCGCGTTGATCGCCTCGCACTTCTTGAGGTCGAAGCGCGCCGGGTTGGCGTTGACGTCGCCGATGTCGAAGGCGGCGACCATCTCCTCGATGGAGAAGACGTCGCGGTCCTCGGCGAGTGACCAGCCAAGCAGCGAAAGGTAGTTGAGCAGGCCCTCGGGCAGGAAGCCGCGCTCGCGGTAGAGGTTGAGCGAGGCCTGCGGGTCGCGCTTGGAGAGCTTCTTGTTGCCCTCGCCCATGACGTACGGGAGATGGCCGAAGTGCGGGATGCTGCCGTTGCCGACGCCGATCTCGGCGAGGGCGGCGTACAGCGCGATCTGGCGCGGGGTGGAGGACAGCAGGTCCTCGCCGCGCAGCACGTGGGTGATGTCCATCAGCGCGTCGTCGACCGGGTTGACGAGTGTGTAGAGCGGGGCGCCGTTGGCCCGGACGATGCCGAAGTCCGGC
This sequence comes from Streptomyces sp. NPDC004647, assembly GCF_040609575.1. Classification (NCBI taxonomy): domain Bacteria; kingdom Bacillati; phylum Actinomycetota; class Actinomycetes; order Kitasatosporales; family Streptomycetaceae; genus Streptomyces; species Streptomyces sp. NPDC004647. Next base: position 64,403 of record NZ_JBEXKU010000037.1, read on the forward strand.
ACGTTCTCCGGGGTGAAGGTCAGCTCGCCGCGCACCAGGTCGTCGAAGGTGATCGGGGCGTCGGGCATCCGGAAGCGGACGATGGCCGTGCGGCCCTCCCGCTTGTACGCCTCGATCTGCTCCGCGCTCAGGTCGCGGCACTGCCCGTCGTAGCCGGACGGCTTTCCGGCGGCGCGGGCGGCTTCGCGGCGCTCGTCCAGCTCCTGGGTGGTGCAGTAGCACTCGTACGCGAAGCCGCGCTCCTGCAGCCGGCGGGCGACATCGGCGTAGATCTCCATGCGCTGCGACTGGCGGTACGGCGCGTGCGGGCCGCCGATCTCGGGCCCCTCGTCCCAGTCGAAGCCCAGCCAGCGCATCGCGTCGAGCAGCTGCGCGTAGGACTCCTCGGAGTCGCGGGCCGCGTCGGTGTCCTCGATGCGGAAGACCAGAGTGCCGCCGTGGTGCCGGGCGAACGCCCAGTTGAACAGGGCGGTGCGGACCAGGCCCACATGGGGGTTGCCGGTCGGCGAGGGACAGAAACGTACACGTACGGGTGCGCTAGCCACGCTTGATCACCTTGTTGGTGAGAGTGCCGATGCCTTCGATGGTGACGGCGACCTCGTCGCCGACGCTGAGGGGGCCGACGCCCGCGGGGGTGCCGGTGAGGACGACGTCGCCGGGGAGCAGCGTCATGGCCTCGGTGATGTGCACGATCAGATCGGCGATCGAGCGGATCATGTCGGCGGTGCGGCCCAGCTGGCGCTGCTCGCCGTTGACGGTGCACATGATGCCGAGGTCGGAGGGATCGAGCTCGGTCTCGATCCAGGGGCCGAGGGGGCAGGCGGTGTCGAAGCCCTTCGCCCTGGCCCACTGCTTCTCGCGCCGCTGGACATCACGGGCGGTGACGTCGTTGGCGCAGGTGTAGCCGAGGATGACGTCCTGGACCCGGTCGCGCGGGACCTCGCGGCACATCCGGCCGATGACCACGGCCAGCTCGGCCTCGTGGTGCACCTCGTCGGAGAAGGAGGGGTACGCGATGGGGTCGCCGGTGCCGATCACCGAGGTGGACGGCTTGAAGAAGGCGACCGGGGCCTCGGGGCGGCCCTGATCGTCGAGAACGGCGTTGCCCAGCTCGGCGGCGTGCTCGGCGTAGTTGCGCCCGATCCCCACGACCTTGTTGGGCAGGACGGGCGGCAGCAGCCGAACCTTGCTCAGCGGGACCCTCTGCCCCGAACGCTCGAACTCGGCGAAGGGATGACCCTTGATGATGTCGAGGACGGGACCGTCTTCAGTGGCGGTGGTCGCCGAAGACGTGTCCCCCTCCACTACGCCGAAGGCGACGTTGCCGTCGATGGAGAACCTGGCGATGCGCACGGGAAGCCGCTGCCCCTCACTGATCACTGCTGGAGACTGACACTCCAGGTTATCGCCCCGGTTTCGGCGCCCGCTCGCCTCCCGTGCGGTCCGCCCCGGGTCAGTTCTCGGGAGCGTCCATCAGTACGGTTCGGCGGGGGTTCGCCGTCTGGAGAGGCAGTTCGGCGGAGGGCTCCGACGCCGGTCCGCCCGCGGAGGTCTGGAGCTCGCCGGCGTCCTCGAGGTGGGCCAGCGTGGTGCGTCGCGGGTTGGCTATGTTGCGGAACATCATCGTGGTCTTCACCGGTGCTTGCCTCGCGGAGTCGTTGTCGTTTCGACGGTCTGTGTAAACCGTCAGGCTAGACGCGCAATTCCCCGGAGATTCGAGGAAGAAGCCTCGATCATCATGTGAGTTTCCTCACGAAGGACCTCTCAAATCACGCATAGCGGTCAGGCTTTACGTGCCTCCGAAACGGACATTATCTCCCTGAAGCGAACGTTCCACTCCCGATCACCGCTACTGGGACACCGATAGTCGGCGAGCAACTCAGGCATAAAAGTCCGTTATCGCAGACTTTCTCTTCTACGTCTTGTGACCCCTTCCACACTGAGCGTCACTCGCCTCACGCACTGGGGCAGCGCCCTTGTTGCAGATCCGGCACTGTGCTGGAATTCCACGGACCGCCGGGGCCACTGTCCCCACGACTCGACACCGCCCCGCCGCTGACGCGGTGGGGCGCCTGGTCACAGAGGTTGCGACGCTAGTGCAGGGACGTTTCAAGAGGGATGGCAGCGCTGCGGCGGACCCGGAGCCGCGCGGTGGGACCGATCACGGCTCCTCGCCCCAGCGCGCCCAGGACACCGGTGCGACGCCGGATGGCCAGGGCTCCAAGAGCCCTGCGCGTATGAACGCGCAGGGCACCGGTGAGACGGGCGAACGGCAGAAAACGCCGTCCGGCCCGGGCTCTCGCATAGCCCTGCGCAACTGGCGCATCAGTACCCGTCTGGTGTCCCTGCTGGCCCTGCCCGTGGTCGCCGCCACGACGCTGGGCGCGCTGCGTATCGACACCTCGATGGACAACCTCCAGCAGCTCGAGAACATGAAGCTGCTGACGGAGATGACCAAGCAGGCGACCGAGCTGGCGTCCGCGCTCCAGGAGGAGCGCGACCACTCGGCCGGCCCGCTGGCCGCCAGCGACGGCAAGAACGACGACGTCGTCTACCCGCGGATCAAGTCCGACCGGGCCAAGCAGGCGTTCCGTGAGGCCACCCAGGACATCGAGGCCTCGAACTCCGAGGAATTGGTGGGCGTCAACTCCTCGCTCGTCAACATCCTCAAGCAGCTCGAGAAGATCAAGACGATCCGCGCGAACGCGTACGACGACGAGAACTACATCGCGCAGACCGTCAGCAATTACAACGAGCTCATCACCTCGCTGCTCTCCCTCTCCCAGGACATGGCCCAGGCGACCAGCAACAGCGAGATGATCCGCAGCACCCGTGCGCTGGCCGCGTTCTCCTCCGCCAAGGAGTACGCGTCCATGCAGCGCGCGGTCATCAGCGCCGGTCTCGCCCACGGCCCGAAGCCGAAGCTCTCCCCCAACGACCGGCTCTACGGCCAGTCCGCGCAGCAGAGCGAGGAGTCGGCCCTCGCGCAGTTCATCCAGGTCTACGCCGGTAAGTCCAGCTCTCAGGAGCTGTTGCAGGCGCTGGAGGACGGCGGAAACTCCGAGATCATCCTGGCGGACACCTATGCCGCCCGGGTCCTCAAGACCGACGGCCAGATCTCCTCCGAGAAGCGCTCGTACAAGGACTGGTACGACCAGGACTCCACCAAGATCGACGAGATGTCGCGCATCGAGCAGACGCTGCTCTCCGAGATGGAGGAGAAGGCGCGCGAGCTGCGCTCCGAGGCCCAGCAGGTCGCCATCATCAACGGTGCCGTCATCCTGCTGGTGCTCGGTGTCTCGCTCGTCGGCGCGTTCGTTGTGGCCCGTTCCATGGTCCGCTCCCTGCGCCGGCTCCAGGACACCGCTCAGGACGTCTCGCAGAAGCGGCTGCCCGAGCTGGTCAAGCAGCTCTCCGAGTCCGACCCGCAGGACGTGGACACCTCGGTCAAATCCGTCGGTGTGCACAGCCGGGACGAGATCGGCCAGGTGGCCGCGGCCTTCGACGACGTGCACCGCGAGGCGGTCCGGCTCGCCGCCGAGCAGGCGCTGCTGCGAGGCAACGTCAACGCGATGTTCACCAACCTCTCGCGCCGCAGCCAGGGCCTCATCCAGCGCCAGCTGTCGCTGATCTCCGAGCTGGAGAGCCGCGAGGCGGACCCGGACCAGCTGTCCTCGCTCTTCAAGCTGGACCACCTCGCGACCCGTATGCGCCGGAACGGCGAGAACCTCCTCGTCCTCGCGGGCGAGGAGCCGGGCCGCCGGTGGACCCGCCCGGTCCCGCTGGTCGACGTGCTCCGCGCCGCGGCCTCCGAGGTGGAGCAGTACGAGCGGATCGAACTGAGCTCTGTGCCCACGACCGAGGTCGCCGGCCGGGTCGTCAACGACCTCGTCCACCTGCTCGCCGAGCTGCTGGAGAACGCCACCTCGTTCTCCTCCCCGCAGACCAAGGTCAAGGTCACCGGCCACGCACTGCCCGACGGCCGGGTGCTGGTCGAGATCCACGACACGGGCATCGGCCTCTCCCCCGAGGACCTGGCGGCGATCAACGAGCGGCTGGCCAGCCCGCCGACCGTGGATGTCTCGGTGTCCCGGCGGATGGGTCTGTTCGTGGTCGGCCGGCTGTCCCTGCGGCACGGCATCAGGATCCAGCTGCGCCCGTCGGACTCCGGCGGTACGACCGCACTCGTCATGCTTCCGGTGGACGTCGCCCAGGGCGGCAAGGCGGTCGGCAAGCCTGCTCCCGCGGCGGGTTCCGGCAGCGGCGGCAGTGGCCAGCCCTCGAACCGTCTCGCGGGGATCCAGCCGCGCGGCCAGGTGTCGGGCGGCGGCGGAGCGCGCCCCGCTCTGCCGGGCCGCGAGACAGGTCTTCCGCCCGCCGGTCCCGGCGGTCCCCGAACAGGCGGCGCGCTGCCGTCCCGGCCGGGCGCGGGTTCTTCCTCCGGTGGCGGTCCCCCCTCCGGCGGTGGTTTCCCCCCGGCGGGCCGTACGGGCTCCGGGTCCGGCACGGGAGCGGGCGCGGCCAACTCCGGCGGGGCGCCCGGCGCCCCCGGCCAGGGCAGCCGTCCCGGCGACTCCGGTCCACGCCACGGCGCGAGCAGCTCACTCGGTTCGGAGGGGCGTCCCGGTCCGCCGCCGTCCGCGGGGGCTCGTAACAACTCCCAGGGCGGCCCCGCGGCCCCCGCACGCCGCGACGGCGCCGGCGACCCCGGCCGCCGCGCACAGCTGCCGCCGCGCGGCGCCGAGTCGGGTACCGGCCCGACCGTCGCACCGCCCACCGGCGCGCCCGGACAGCCCGCTCAGGGCCGCGGCCAGGCCTCCGGTGGCCGGGGCGGCCGCCCGCAGCTGCCGCCACGCGGCCAGGCGCCCGAACTGACCGGTGGCTCGGGCTCCCAGCAGGGAAACCCCGCCAACGCCCAGCAGCCCGGCACCAACTGGGGCGCTCGCCGGGCGGCCGGAGGTACGGCCGACGACTGGCCGGCCACCCCGCGCCACGACGCCGACGACGCACCGCGCGGCCACGAGGACGTCGACTCCGGGCAGTCCCAGCGTGCGGACCGGGCCGTCCCGCAGCAGCGGTCCCAGCAGCCGCAGCAGTCCCAGCAGCAGGACACGGGCTCGTTCCCGCTGCCGCAGTCCGAGCTGGACGCGCTGCCGTCCGCCGGTCCCGGCGACGGCCGCACGCCGCTCTTCGACACGCTGGAGTCCGACTGGTTCCGCGGTGCACGGAGCGACGAGCAGCCCTCCGAGGGCCAGGCCCCCGCCGCACCTCCGCGGCCGACCCACCGGCCCGCGCAGCGCCCTGCCTCGGCGGTACCTCCGATGCCGCGGCGCGAGCCGGCACGCAATGACAGCGGCGCCGGCGCCGCATGGAGGATGTCGCCCAATGACGAACTGGGGCGGCAGGCCGAGCGGGTCCGCCAGCCCGCGGCGGGCGGAGTCACCACTTCCGGACTGCCGCGCCGCGTGCCGCGGGCGAACCTCGTCGCCGGCACCGCGGCAACGCAGCAGACCGACCAGACCGGACCACAGGTTTCGCGCGCGCCGGACGACGTGCGCGGACGACTGACCAATCTCCGACGGGGTATCCAGCAAGGCCGTCAGGCCGGGTCGACCACCGGCCCTGACAGTCATGGCAGCAACAATCAAGGCTACGGCCCCACTTACCAGCAGGAGCGTTAGTTGAGTCCGATGAGCCAGGCGGCGCAGAATCTGAACTGGTTGATCACCAACTTCGTGGACAACACCCCGGGGGTGTCCCACACGGTGGTGGTCTCCGCCGACGGGCTCCTTCTGGCGATGTCGGAAGGGTTCCCGCGCGACCGCGCCGATCAGCTTGCGGCCGTGGCCTCCGGCCTGACGTCGCTGACGGCCGGCGCCTCCCGTATCTTCGAAGGCGGCGCGGTCAACCAGACCGTCGTGGAGATGGAACGTGGTTTCCTGTTCCTGATGTCCGTCTCCGACGGTTCCTCGCTGGCCGTACTCGCCCACCCCGACTGCGACATCGGCCTCGTGGGCTACGAGATGGCCCTCCTGGTCGACCGAGCGGGCAGCGTCCTCACCCCGGACCTGCGCGCGGAACTCCAAGGCAGCCTTCTGAACTGACCGACCGACGTAAGCTCGATCCGACCCGTCCGGCCACATCGCCCGCTCCCCGCACCGCCGGCCCCGCCAGACGACAACCGTTGTCCCGCCCGGAGGACTCATGACCCCGCCCCACTCGCCCGGCCCGTACGGCGCCTCATACGAGGAGTCGTACGGGGGTGAAGGCGATCAGCCGCTGGTGCGGCCGTACGCCATGACCGGGGGCCGGACCCGGCCTCGCTACCAGCTCGCCATCGAGGCACTGGTCAGCACCACGGCCGACCCCTCCCAGCTGGATGGGCTGCTCCCCGAGCACCAGCGGATCTGCCACCTCTGCCGCGAGGTGAAATCGGTGGCGGAGGTGTCCGCGCTGCTGGCGATTCCGCTGGGCGTGGCCCGAATCCTCGTGGCCGACCTCGCGGAGGCGGGGCTGGTGGCGATCCACCAGCCCGGCGGTAGCGAAGAGGCCGGCGGTACGCCGGATGTGACACTGCTCGAAAGGGTGCTCAGTGGACTTCGGAAGCTCTAGCGGTGCAGCCCGCTCCACCACCTCCGCGAAGATCGTGGTGGCGGGCGGCT
>NZ_JBEXKU010000038.1:0-69403 GCF_040609575.1 Streptomyces sp. NPDC004647
GAACTCTTGGGGATAGGGAACAGGCACAGCAACATCCTTCCAGGCCGCCCCAGGGGCAAGCCAGATCAGATGTCACCAGACCATGCATCAGTCCCGAACGCCCCGGTGGTCGACTGGGAGGTACGACGCAATCCGGTCCCTGCCGTCAGCGGACCCAGCGGAAGGCGCCTGACGGGCAAAAGCCCAGGTCAGACGCCTTCCTTCTGGCCCTAGAAGAAGCCCAGCTTCTTCGGCGAGTACGACACCAGGAGGTTCTTGGTCTACTGGTGGTACAGACGTCACATGATGTCTGACCTGCCGAAATGGCGGCGCTGACTTGCCTTCACGAGGGCGTTGGTCCGTCAATGGTCCGGGTCTTGGTATCGGCTACCCGGATGCATGGATGGGGTTACCGGCTCCTCTGACAGGGCGGCCGCCGACAGGCTGTGTGTTGGTCTGTGATGTCGTCCCAGGAGGCTTGCACCTCCAGCAGGCGTGGGCGAGTTCGTTGCCGCGGATGCCGCGGCCGATCGTCTGGTGGAGTAGGACGAGGAAGTTGCCGACAAGCAGACCTCTCATGGGTGAGCGGTTGGTGTCAGGTGAGGCCGCGTGTCTCCCAGCCGGGGTGGGAGTTTGGGGGCAGGAGCGCGTCGATGCCGAGGTGCTCGATCGAGGAGGAGGGCTTTGAGGTGGCGGCCGCCGATGAGTTCCATGCGGCCGGTGCGAATGAGCGAAGGCCCAGCTGGCTTTGCCGAACCAGGCGGTGGTTGCCACGATGCCCTTGGCGGCGGCTCTGTCGTGCATGACGCCGGCCAGTGCGCGTACGGCTTCGGCGGGCACGGCGTTCCTGGAGCGGCCGGCAACGACATCCCACTCAGGAGCCAACATGTACCTGGGGAGAAGACAAGACCGCGCTCAGGCAGCGAGCGGCATGTGGGTCCGTATGGCTCAAGCCCTGCTCTACCCTCGTTCTCTTCGAAGGTGACCGAACTCTGGGCGCCCGCCGGCCCTCTTGACGGAGCACCTTAGCCAAGACCAGCGGTACTTCAGTGTCTGGCTGCTGATGCTAGTGGGCCCGTAGGCGCGCCGGCCTGGGAGCACCTTGGGGTCGACTGCAGATTCCCTACCTCGGGTAACTCAGGAGCCCCATCCGAGAAACGGAATCCCTTCTGCACACGCTAGTCCTTAAGGATGGGGAGTGCGCCCATCTCGCCCGGCCGAGCTCACGACCACAGGTACTGGAATGCTCTGGCGAAAAGCGGAAGCAGCAACGGAGCCGGAAACCGGAATTCGCAGTCGCCATACGGAACGCCGGGCGGGCTGAATACCCTTCCCGGGTGACCTTGGGTGGCTCAAAGTTGAGGCCATTGAACTGACAAAAAGGGCTATCTAGCCCAAATCTATTGTGACGTGAACCATGTTCAGTTTGTATCTGGGGTTCAAGATGCGCATGGTGCTCTGGCGTGTGGGCAGGTCACCAGAACGATCGGTGGGCGGGGGCTGAACATTGCGAGAACGTGAGCTCGTCAGCCAACAATAGATCACCGCCTTCCCCATGGACGGGGGAGTACGTCACTGTTTTCTGCATGTACCGAGCAAGCGAGGCATCCTTCACGCAAGAATCTTCCCTTCAGGCGCCAGTGGCACGGATGTCAACGCGCCTCGGCCGCAACTGTGATCAAGAAGGAATCCCAGAGCCCGCCTTCTTGTCCCGTCAGCTTTCAGTGAGTGCGTAGCCGGTGCAGATAGACATCGAACAACTTCGAGTGCTCATGGCAGAAGTGTGCCGACGAACTGCGGTGCCGGAAGATAAGATCAATCTCGTCGTCGACCACTATCTTGTCGGGGAGCTGCGAGGGAAGCCGACCCACGGCATTGCGAAGTTCTGCTTCGAATGCCGGTTCTTTTCGGAGCGCGATGGCTCTCCTCATGTCGTACGTGAGCACGGCAGCCTCGCAATCATCGACGGTCGGCGCGAAGTGGGACCGGTGAGCGCGCTTTACGCCGTGGAGGTTGCGGTAAGCAAGGCACGTGAGTTCGGTGTCGGCATGGTCGGTGTGCTCAACACACAGCGCTACGGCGTACTTGCTCCGTGGACCGAGCGCATTGCCCGCGAGGGGTTCATCGGGCTGGTGATGAACACTTCCAGGCCCGACAGCACGGTCGAGGGCGGCAGGACGCCATTCCTGGGCGTGAACCCCCTGAGCTTCGCGTTTCCCACATCCCAGACACCTTTCGTGGTCGACATGTCAACCACGAAGGCGCCCATGGGGCAGCTGTGGGAATCCCGGCGCGGCAATACTCCCCTGCCCGAGAACTGCTTTGTGGACGGACACGGAGAGTTCACCGAGGACCCGCACCTCGCCGAAGCCGCTGTCGTCTTCGGAGGGCACAAGGGGTTCGCAGTATCGTTGCTGGTGCAGATTCTGACGGGCTCGCTCTTCGGATTCCCGATGAGCCGCGATGTCACCTCCACCTGGGAGACCGGCTACGCGTTCATGGCAATTGACCCCTCGTTCGGCGGCGCACTGGCAGGGTTTCCGGCACATAATTCCCGACTCGTCGAGGTGATGGAGGGCGTGGTGACACGCGAGGGTCACCCACTGCGGTTGCCCGGCCAGCAGTCGGAGGCCCGCATGTCGGCGGCCCTGAAATCCGGGTCCGTGCAACTCGATGATGCGCTCCACAAGAGGCTCTGTGCCCGCGCCGCGGGTGACTTAGAACTGGACTAAAGCCCAACCCGGAGTGAGATGGAGGCACGGTGACACTCCAATTTCATTGGTTTCTCCCGACAGCCAGCGATGGCCGGTCACTGGTGGTCGGCACGCACGGCACGCACGGCCCGGGACACGGGGGAGAAGGCGCCCGGGAAGAGGGAGCCGACCGGTTCCGCGCCCCGGACGTCGGCTACCTGGCGCAGATCGCCCGCTCGGCGGAGCAGCTCGGCTTCGACGCCATCCTCACTCCCACCGGAACCTGGTGCGAGGACGCGTGGGTGATGACTGCCGCGCTCGCCCGTGAGACCGAGCGCCTGAAATTCCTCGTCGCCTTCCGTCCTGGCCTGATCACACCAACATTGGCTGCCCAGATGGCCGCCACCTACCAGCGCCTATCCCGCGGTCGGCTGCTGCTGAACGTGGTTACGGGCGGTGAGTCGGCCGAACAGGCACGCTTCGGCGACTACTTGTCCAAGGACGAGCGCTACGCACGTACGGACGAGTTCCTCTCGGTTATGCGCGGGGCCTGGAGCGGCTCCCCCTTCGACTTCCACGGAGAGCACTACCGGGTGACCGGGGCGACGGTCTCCGCGCCGCCCTCCCCCCTGCCCGGACTGTACTTCGGCGGCTCCTCGGCAGCGGCCGGCCCGGTCGCCGCCCGCCATGTGGACACCTACCTCACTTGGGGCGAGGCGCCTGCGCAGGTCGCCGAAAAGATCGCCTGGGTGCGGAAACTGGCCGACGAAGAGGGGCGCAGCCTGCGGTTCGGCATCCGCTTCCACGTCGTCGCCCGGGACACCTCCGCGGAGGCATGGGCGACCGCTGAGTGGCTCCTGGCGGGACTGGACCGTGAGCAGGTCGGGCAGGTCCAACAGACGTTGGCCGCCAGCGAGTCGACCAGCCAGGCCCGCATGCGGGAACTGCACGCGGACTTCCGCGCGGACTGGAACCTCCGTGATCTCGAGATCTACCCGAATGTGTGGTCCGGCATCGGGCTGCTTCGCGGCGGCGCCGGCACCGCGCTGGTCGGCAGCCACGAAGAGGTGGCCGACCGTATCGAGGAGTACGCGGCGTTGGGTATCGAGGAGTTCATCCTCTCCGGCTTCCCGCACCTGGAAGAGGCGTACTGGGTCGGCGAGGGCGTTCTGCCGCAACTGCGCCGTCGTGGCCTGGCCGCAGAAATCGGCACCGCGACCTGACCTCACGGAAGTCCGCCCTCCTGGGCAGCGACAGAAACCAGGCTCCACGACTGGGGGATCATGTCAGGGGAATCCGCATTACCCACATTCTGCGCGAGTGGCTCCAACATTCTGATGTCCGTGGTGGACTTCATGCACCAGAGTGTCGTCAAGACCGTCTGGGAAGCGGACCGGTTACGGAATGTCTTCGGGCGCCGCAATGTCTTTGAGATCCTGGATGACGGTGACGCAATGGCGTTCGGTCCGTGCCCCGACCGCACCTTGGTCGCTTGCGCGATCATGAATCAGCACGGCATCCGGCCCACCGTCGTCTACCACGAACGACGTGTCCCGGGCTTCATTCCCTCCACCGCCCACATTGCCATGGAGATAACGGTGGACGGCCAGGACTACATGATGGACTTCGGTAGCAGGGAAACGCGGCTCGTCGAAGGAACGTACTACTTCAATAAAGAAGTTGAGGAGACCATCGCACTGAAGCGGTTCGACCTTTTCGACATGGGAATCGACGTAATGACCATGACGCCACATCAGATCTTCAGTGTGGTGGCGACGGAGCACATTCACCTCGACGAGAAGTTCGACTACTATGAGAAACAGGCCAAGAAGTACAGCGTAAGGATACTCGAGGACCGGCTAGCCCTTGACAGGGAGCACAGTGTCTACAACGAACTATGAGTCAGGAACCGCCCGGTGGCTGACTGTTGGCTGGCCGTGACATAGGAGAAAGATTGACAGACATCGCCTACGAAATTGATGACCTTGTGAAGGTCTACCCGAACCAGACTGAGGCCGCTACCGACCACGTATCGCTGGAGATCCGAACCGGCGAAGTCTTCGGGATACTCGGGGACAACGGAGCGGGGAAGACGACGCTCGTACGACAGATGGTCAATCTCCTGCGCTCCACCTCGGGTGAGATCAAGCTCTTCGGGCAGTCGGTCCCGGATAATCCGCTGCACGTGAGTATGACGACCGCCTTCATGCCGCAGAGCAGCATGGCGCTGAACAGACTGAAGGTCTCCGAGGCCATTTACTTCGCTGCTCATCTGCGCGGCATGTCTCGGAAGGATGCAGCCCGGGAGCGCGACTCCATGATCGAGACCTGGAAGCTGGGGGAGGTGCGCAACAAGGCAAGCTCCCACCTGTCGGGCGGGCAGCGGCGTCTTCTGCAGCTGGCGCTCGCGATGGCTGGCCGGCTCCCGGTGGTCATCCTCGACGAGCCGACGAACGACCTGGACCCGGTTAACAGAAACCACGTGTGGGACGTCCTGCGTAAATGCAATGCCGAACACGGGACGACCATCGTCTTCATCACCCACGACGCGATCGAGGCAGAACGCATCGTGCACCGTGTCGGCATCATGAAACACGGCGGATTCACCGCCATGGGCGCGCCAGCTGAGCTGAAGCGTAAACTCCAGGATCATATGCGCCTGGAAATCTGGATAGCGCCCGGGGTAGCCCACGATATCCCTCTCGATCTACCCCGTCACTGGAAGTCGCCGGACAATGTCGTACTCACCGTCCCGCGGGAACGAGTGCCCTCGCTGCTGTCTGATCTGAGGCTGCACGAGTCGATCGACTACAAGCTCTACTCGGCCACACTGGAAGATTTGTATCTGCACTATGCTCACTCAGAGTAAAAGCCCCAGCGTTCTGGACCAATTCATCGATCTCGGCTTGATGCAACTATCGAACTGGCGCTGGTCCTGGCGCGCGATGGTCGTAACCGGGATCCTCACACCATTGATGAGTATCATCGCGCTGGGCTCATTCGCCCGGGGCGGTGGACAGCACGCCGTAGTGTACGTGCTGACCGGAAGCATTGTCCTGGCTCTCATGTTCGAGAATCAGAACAAGGTGGCACAGAACTTCGCGTACATGAAAGCCATGGGCACGCTGGACTTCTTCGGGACCTTGCCGGTGCGCCGGTACATCGTCATCGTCGCCACTGTGCTCGCGTTCTTCGTGCTCTCTCTCCCCGCAGTTCTGGTGACACTGCTCCTCGGCTCGCAGATCCTGGACGTCAATTTGACCATCAGCCCGCTTGTAGTGCTGGTGATCCCGCTGTGCGTATTGCCGCTGGCGGGCATTGGAGCCATTATCGGAGTGGTCTCCAGGACACAGGAAGAAGCCAGCTCCTTCACGCTGATGCTGACCATCTTGATGGTCTTCCTCGGCCCGGTGATCATCCCGGCAGAGAAGCTGCCCGACTGGATCATTTCCATCAGCAATTTCAGCCCGACCAAATACGCAGCCTCCGCCATGCGACAGGTGCTCGTCGGCCCCGTGACGGGTCAGTTGTGGATGGACATCGCCGTGCTGTCCGTGCTGACCGCCGCCACGCTGTGGTTCGCCGGCTCCAAGATGCAATGGAAGGCGAAGTAGACATCCCAGGAAGTTCATCAGAGGGGGAATCATGACCGAGATACAGGTTCGACAGGACGTTTCCGTACCGGTGCAGCTCGCCGCTAGTGTGCTCTTCGGCGACGAATTTCTCGAAGCCGCCGACAAGAGGTTCCTTGAGTTCATTCAGGAGGACCCCCGCCGCTGGGGCAGGCTCATGCTCGCCACATGGTCGACGATCGCCGACGCCAGCGGCAGCCCGTCACCCCAGCCGCCCGCGCGCCAGCTGACGCCCTCAGCCGCGCCCGAGGCGCAGAAGAAAACCGCCCCCGGAGTACCGGTGGGGCCGACGGCTGAGGCCGCACCCGCGGAGACGGGCGCGTCCAACGACGGGAAGCCCACCTCCACTCCACAGACGGGCAGTTCCATCGACTTCTTCGATCCCGACGAGGAAGAATCTCCCCAGCTGGGCAAACGTCCCGCCTCCCTCGAGGAAATCAAGGCGCGGTTGGTCGAGCTGGTGGCGGAAGTAAGCGGCTACCCACCGGAGATCTTCGAGGAGCACCTCGACCTGGAAGTTGATCTGGGCATCGACTCCATCAAACAGGTCCAGACCCTTGCCAAGCTCCGAGAGGAATACGACCTCCCGATGGACGAGGGCTTCCTGATGAAGGACTACGCCACGATCGGGAAGATAGCCGACTACATCTCCACCCGCGTGGAATCCGAGAGCTGACGGTGCGAAAGGACCTGCCCGGATTCAGTGGCAAGGTAGCACTGCTGATCGGAAGCAGTCGCGGTCTGGGCCGATCCGTCGCCGAGCTGCTGGCCAGGCAAGGCGCCCACGTCATCATCAACTCCGCCAACACCGCCGTGGACGGACGGCTGGTCGCCAAAGCCATCACGGCCGACGGCGGGCGCGCCACCTACGTACGCGCCGATGTCGCCGCCGAGGAGCAGGTCGCCGAACTAGCCGGCCTGGTGAAGGATCGTTTCGGCCGCCTGGACATCCTCGTGCACTGCGCGGCGGGCGGAACGGAAGCACGCGTCATCGACGCCGACTACGAGATGTTCCAGCGGGCGCTGAGCGTCAATTCCTATTCCCTCATCACCCTCGCCCGGCACATGTCCCCGCTCATGCCACCTGGCGGCAAGGTTCTATACATGACTAGCGTGGGAGCCGTCCGTGCCTCGGACGGATACGGCGTCGTCGGCGCCGCCAAGGCCACCAGCGAATCCCTGGTGCGGTCCCTGGCGCTCGAACTAGCCCCACAGGAAATCTCAGTGAACGCCCTGAGAGCCACCGTCTTCCCCACCATGTCGCTGAACTACTTCTCCAAGGGCGATGCCTGGCTCGCGATATGCGAGAGCGAAAGTCCCATGGGCGCGCCGCCGTTGGAAAAGGTAGCGGAGACGGTGCTCCTGCTGTGCGCCGGAGCCGCGGACTACGTCACGGGCCAGGTGGTGAATGTGGACGGTGGGTGGCTGACCACGGTCCACCGGCCCGCGGCCTTCGGGAAATAGACCCTGGCCCGGCGTACGCACCGACGAAGACACGTGTGAGGGGAAGTGCGCGAAATGAACTTCGAACCAGTGGCCATCGTCTCTGCCGAATGCAGACTGCCGGGCGCCGCGACCTTGGAAGACTTCTACCGTAACAACCACAACGGGGTTTGCTCGATCAGCGAGGCCGATGATTCCTTCTGGCACGGCTGCGAGGTGTACGACAAGGACGACAAGGGCTATACCAACACCTCGTACACCAATCTCGGCGGCTTCCTCAGCCCCTGGAACGTGGAGCGCGGGACCTTCCGCATCGCCCCCAAAGTCATCGAGCGCATGGACCCCGTGCACATGCTGGCCATGGAGCTGGCCAAGCGGGTACTGGACCGGTGCGAAAGCGATGCGCCGCTGCCGCGCGACGAGACAGCCGTGATCATCGCCAACGTCACCGGCGGCGCGAGCAGCCGGGTCAGCGCCAACATGCACCTGGAAACCGCACACTGGGCCGCGTCCGCCCGCCGCCGGGAGCCGGTCCTCAGCGATGTACTGGACACCTTCCAGGATCAGGTCAGGGCGCAGTATCCGAACAAGCGCGAAGATCTGGCCCTCAACGGCGAGTCGGCCACCATCGGCGGCCGTATCGCCAACTACTTCGACCTGCACGGCCCCCACTACGGTATCGACGCGGCATGCGCCAGTTCGCTGGCAGCCATCCACTCTGCCTGCATGGGCCTGCATCAGCAGGAATTCGACGCGGCCCTCGTCGGCGGCGTCGGCATTCTTACCCCCGACATCTTCGTCGTCAACTCCGCAGCCCAGACCCTCTCCAAGCACGGCAGCCACCCCTTCAGTGCCGCGGCGGACGGCCTGGTGCCGGGAGAGGGGGGCGTGATGATGCTGCTCATGCGACTGGAGGATGCCCGCCGCACGGGCCGGCCAGTCCTCGGCGTCATCCGCAGCGTCGGCCACAGCACCAACGGCCGCACCACCTCCACTTGGGCGCCGTCCGCCGAGGCCGAGGAACGGGCCATCCGCAGCGCGTTCGAGGGCATGCCATTCGGCATGCGGGACGTCGACTACGTCGAGGCCCACGGCACCTCGACCCATGCCGGCGACGGCGCGGAACTGTCTGCGATGCTCAACACATACGGCAGCACCGACCGTCGGCGGCCGCTTCCCTACGGCTCGGCGAAGAGCATGATCGGGCACACCGTGGAGAGCGCGGGCATGGTGGGGATACTGCGCGCGCTGTTCCTGTTCCAGCACGCCACCCTGCCCCCAACCATCAGCGCTGAGGACCCGCGCCCCAAGGCGGTGGAGGCATCCGCCCGGATGCGGCTGCAGCGCGAAGTGACCCCCCTCGCCGCTCACCCCGATCGCGCTCTGCGGGCAGGGGTGAGCGCCTTCGGCTACGGCGGCGTCAACTACCACCTCCTGCTGGAAAAGCCCTCCGACACCCGCACACCCCCCGCCCCCACCCGCCGACCGCGCCGGTCGCCGATCGCCATCGTCGCGATGGAGGCCGTCGCCCCGGACGCCCCGGACCTGGAAGAGTTCTGGAGCAATCTTCGGGCGGGCCAGGCCAGCGGGACGGACCTGCGGAGCGTCATACCCGACCTGGACCTCTACCAAGAAGATCCGGACCTGCACAAACAAGCCGACTACCTGCGCAAGGCAGCGCTGCCGGAAGTGCCGCAAGAGGTGGATCATCGCAGGTTCCGCATCCTGCCGAGGCAAGTCCCGAGCTTGACCGATGAGCTACTTGTGCTCCTCTCGTGCGCCTCCCACCTCACCGCCCAAATCGAAGAACTGTTGGCCAACGTGGAGCGGGAACGCACCGGCTGCATCATCGGCCAACTTCCGGACTCCGACCGCGAGTTCCAGTTGATCCAGTCCATTCGATTCGTGCCCTGGCTGCGAAGCCTGCGCCGCTACGCCCGCTCCCAGGGCGTCGATGTGCCATGGACGACGCTGCGCGAGGCGATGTGGAAAGACCCTCACCTGCATCTGCGTGCGGTCGACCAGGACACCTCCGTTTCCGGCTTCGGCTCCACCTTGGCCTCGGTCCTGGCGAGCGCATTCGACCTAAGGGGCAAGAGCTACTCGGTCCGCGCCGCCTGCGCGACCGGGCTGGCAGCCGTCTCCCTGGCTGTGCAGGAACTCCGGCAGGAGACCCTGGATTTCGTGCTGTGCGGCGCGGTCGGCATGGGCTTGGGCGTGATGAACCACTCGGCACTCGCGGCGATCCGCGCCCTGAGTACACAGGGCGTCGGCCGGCCCTACGACGAGGACAGCGACGGATTCATCATGGGGGGCGGCGCGGGACTGCTGTGCATGAAACGGCTCAAGGACGCCGAACGCGACGGCGATAGCATCCTGGCGGTACTGCGCGAGGTACGCGGCAGCAGCGACGGCAAGGCGCGCAGCCTGCTCGCGCCTAGCGCCGACGGGCGACAGCTTGCCATCGAGCGCACCTACCACTCGTCCGGAATCGATCCAGCTGAGATCAGCTACGTGGAGGGGCACGGCGCAGGGACCGCGCTAGGCGACCGGTCCGAGGTGGACGCGCTCTCGGCCTCCTTGAAGAACCGCGAGACGGTCTACTTGGGCAGCGTGAAGGGCAACACCGGCCATCAGAAGGCCGCGTCGGGCATGACAGCGATCATCAAAACGGTCTTATGCCTCCAGCACCAGCAGCTCGTCCCCACTCCCGGCCATACCCGCCCACATCCAGCACTCTCGCTGGAGGACAAGCGTTTCGAGGTGGTCACCGAGACCCGCGACTGGCCCCGACGCGGGAGCGAGCCGCGCCGGGCGGGGGTCAACGCTTTCGGCCTGGCGGGTATCAACTACCACGCCGTCGTAGAGGAGTACATCCCACGGAAGGAGAAGACGGAGGGCCTCGCGAAGGTCCGGGACCGTACCGAGGACAGCGGCCCCGGCTACCTATTCGCCGCCCCTAACCGGCTTGAACTATCCGCCTCGCTGACCGCCTTTGCTGAAGGGGGCGACCGCCCCGCCCAGCCGCGTGAGGACTATCCGTACCGGTTGGCCATCGTCACCGAGGCGGGGGAAGCGGGCTTGGAGCAGGCGCGTAAGCGTGCACGCCTCTACCTCTCCTGCGCCGGCGGAGATGCCCAGAACGCCTCCTGGGACAACATGGGGGTTTACGCCGGGCACGGCACCCCGGCCCGCCATGCGGTGTGCCGCCTGTACCCCGGTCAGGGGAGTCAGTATCAGGGAATGCTGCGCCAGGCAGTCGATGTGGTGACGAGCGCCGCAGGGGCTGTTGAGGAGGCAGCGGCTATCCTCAGCGAGGAGATACCGGACCTACGCGAGGGCTTTTGGACCTCCGGCGTGCAGCGCGGCGAACGATGGTTGGCCAGTACCGCGCACTGTCAGGTCGCCACCCTCCTGGTGAGTACCATCCTCGACGACTGGCTGAACACCCTCGGCGTGCCTGCCGCCCTGCATCTGGGACATAGCTTCGGTGAGGTGAGCGCGCTGGCCGCGGCCGGCACCCTGACTTTCCCTGATGCCCTGCGTACCGCCTACCACCGAGGCCGCCTCGCCGCGGCGGCGCCGGACGGCGGACGGCGCCAGGCGATGGCCGTGCTGTTCACCTCCGGCGCCAAGGGAACCGAACTGATTGGCAACGACGGCCAGGACGTGGTCATTGCTAACTGGAACAGCCGCGGCCAGACGGTGGTGGCGGGCTACACCAACGCTATTGAGTCGGTGCTGAAGCGCGCCGGACAGGAGGGGATCGGGGGCCGGCTGCTGCCGATCGAACGCGCCTTCCACTCTCCACTGATCCGCTCCGCCGTGACCGACTACTTGGCCTATCTGGACACGGTGCCGCTGCGCACCCCGCGCCTGCCGGTGTACGAGACCTTCACCTCGCGGCCATACCCGCAAGACGCCGGTCCCGCACGCCTCCGGCGGAGCCTGGCGCAACAGTTCGTGCTGCCCGTCTACTACGAAACCATGATCCTCGACGCGTACGACCGCGGTGCCCGCGTCTTCATCGAAGTCGGACCCAAGAAGGCCCTGTCGGCCCTGGCCGCAGAGATCCTTGGCGCCGACTCCGGGATCCGCACGGTGACCCTGCTCCACCCCAAGGGCGGAGAGCGGGCACACCTCTACCGTGCAGCGGCACAGCTGTGGGCCATGGGACTGACCGCTGTACCGCCGGGCCCAGAACCGCAGAACACGCCTGACCGCCCCCTGGCAGCGATACATGTGTGAGGAGTTCCTGACGTGCTCGGAATGATCCCTGTAGCGACCGCGTGCGAATTGCGGCCCATCCAGCACGACCTCACCGGCCGCAGCGTACTGGTCATCTCGGATGGGGACGGACTCGCGGACGTGGTCCGCTCACGCCTGGTGGCCAGCGGCGCCGAGGCCGAAGTGCTGACGGTGCGCGAAACCGTACGGCCGCACGCCCGGAGGTACACGGGCATGACCGTCGACGCCGATGAGCTGGCGCAACGACTGGGCACCGGAGACCTTCCTGACTGGGTCTTCTTCCTGGAGGGCTACACCACGCGGGCGCGGGCCGACCGCCCCTTCCATCCTGCGGACGGCCTGTACGCGGCCGGGCTGATGCGGACTCTCTTCCAGACCCTCTCCCCGCTTGGCCGACGCTGGGTGGACCGTGGCACCGGGGGCTTCGCTGTCGTAAGTAACTCGGACGGACGGTTCGGACTGTCGGGGGCTCGCAGCATCGACCCGACCGTGGGCACCCTGCACGGCGTGGCCCGGGCGCTCCACAGCGAGATACCGGTAATCCGCACCGTCATCCTCGACGCGGCTCCATCGGTCCCCGCCGCCGTGGTGGCCGATCGGCTGCTGGACCTGGCGTCCGACGGTTCACACGGGCATCGCGAAGTGGGCCTGTCCGGCGCTCAGGGCTACACCACCACCCTCGTCCCGACCTTCGACCAGCCCGCCGACCTGCCCGGTGCCGACGGGGAATTACCACTGGACAGCGGCAGTACGGTGGTGGCCACCGGCGGCGGACGCGGAGTGACAGCCGAGGTTGTGCGCATGATGGCGGCGCAGATTCCGTGCCGCTATCTGCTGCTGGGCACCACCGAAGTGACCGACGTACGTGCTGCGCTGGGCATCTCGGACCGGGACGAGCTGCTGAACATGACCGCCCAGGACCTCGACCACCACAAACGGCGTCAGTTCATCGCGATGCACCGTAACGACAGCTCGCTGCTTCCACCGGCCTTCGAGCGCCACTGGTCCAGGATCACCAACTCGCTGGCGATTCTGCAGACCCTGGCCCGGGTGCGGGACCTGGGCGCCCGCGCTGAATACGTACAGCTGGACGTCACCGACGCCCACCGCACCCGCCGTTTCTGCGACGTGACCCTCGCTGCCTCCGGGCCGGTGCACGCCCTCCTCCACGGGGCTGGCATCGAAGCGAGCAGCGCACTGTGCGGCAAGACGCTGGAAAATTGGGAACGCACGGCAGCCGTAAAAACCGGGGGCCTGTACAACCTCACCCCGCTGCTCTCCGACGCTACCCGGTTGATCATGCTGTTCGGCTCGGCCGCGGGTACGTACGGTAGTCCGGGGCAGCTCGACTACGCGGGAGCTAGCGAGTTCCTGACCACCGCCGCCTACCGGCTTGCCGCTGACTTTCCCGCCGCCCGCGTCCGCTCGGTGGCCTGGCCCGCCTGGGCAGAAGTCGGAATGGCCGTCCGCCCGTCCTCTCAGTTCGCACTCGAACAGCGCGATGTGGAATTCATGAAGGTGCCGGAAGGTCTGGATTGGGCGGAAGCGTTGATGCGCAGTCCGGGACGGACCCCCGCCTATCTGACGCTTGGCTACCGGAGCATGCCCAGCACTGCCACCGCCACCCGCACCATCGCGCCGTGGGACGCAGCCCCGCGCAGCCGCTGCCGCCTGGTGGACACCTGTCACGAGTCCGGCTCCGGCAGCTGGGAGCTGCGCTGGATCTACCAGCCCGAGCTGGATGCCGCACTCGCCGACCACCGCGTCGGCGGCTCGGTACGGGTGCCGATCGCCCACTTCACGGAGATGGTCTGCCAGTCGGTCCACGCCTGCCTGGGCGAGGTGAAGGGATTCACGATCAAGGACCTACGGCTGCTGCGGGCGCTGACGCTGGCACCCGAACGGTGCAGGGAAGTGCGGATCGCCGTGGAACGGGAGTCGGCGACCAGCTTGAGCGTACGCATCACCAGCTCGCCGGTGCTGCCGGACCACACCTGGCTCCCGGTCTCCCTGGAACACCTCACTGCGACCGTCGACCTCGATATACCGCAGCTGTCCGAGGCCCGGGTGGAGAGCTTCCTGGCGGATGCCTCGGTGGTGCCGGTCGAGGGGCTGTCCGAACGGTTCGCGGCCAACGGCATCGACTACGGACCGGCGTTCCGCGAAATCGTTTCCTGCCGGCGGAGTGGCTCGCGGCACCACGTCGAGCTGCGCTCCGTGCCCGCATGGAATGAGGACGTCCGCGGCAGGTCCGTCATCAATATCGGGCTGCTTGACCTTGCCCTCCAGGCGTTGTGCTTCAACCCACGTACGCAGCGCGGCGGGCTGCCCACGGCGGTCGCCGAACTGCGTGTGTACGCCGGGCTGGGGGAAGCCACCGCCGAGGGTGTTGCCGTACTTGACGCGGAGGACGAGCAGCTGAATGTGACACTCGCCGATTCTCAGGGGCGGATTCTGCTGGAAATCCACGACCTGAAACTGACGCGTCTTGACGAATCATGACGCGCAAGCGCACACCCACCCGGCACGGCGCAACGGGCATGGACCTGATCCCACCCAGGTGGTGAATGTGCTTCTTGGCGAACTGTCCAGATTCAAGGGGGAAGCGAAGTGAAGAACATCCTCGTGATCGGGGTCGGTCCGCACGCCCGCAGGAACCACTTACCCGGCCTGCTGGCTGGCCAGCGGGCGGGACTGGTCGGCACAGTGACCGGGGTGGACATCCCGGGGGCGGCCGAGGCCATCGCACAGTTCAACAAGGCATTCGAGGGCCAGGACATCCCGGTCGCCTTCATAGATCCCTTCGATTCGAGTCGGAAGACGCTACCGCACTCGGTCCGCGAGACCCTGGATTCCCTGGTTGGCCAGTGCGCGATCGACGCGGTCGTGATTTCCACCGAACCCTCCTTCCACATGGTCTACACACACTGGGCGCTCGACCACGAGCTGGACGTCCTGCTTGACAAGCCACTGAGCGTCCACACCAACTGCTCGGTCGACCCCGACCGGGCCGCCGAGATTCTCACCGACTTCGACGAGGTGCTCGCCCACTACGACAGGGTCCGGGAGAAGCGTCCGGAGACGCTCGTCACCGTGCAGTGCCAGCGCCGCTACCACCCGGCCTTTCTAACGATGAGAAGGCTGGTCGCCGAGGTCGCGGCAGAGACCAACTGCCCGGTCACCTCCATTCAGTCCTTCCACAGCGACGGCCAGTGGCGCATGCCCAACGAACTGGTCGATATCTCCTATCATTCCTTCGACCTGGGCTATGGAAAATGCGCCCACTCGGGATACCATTTCTTCGACATCGTTCCCTGGCTACTGCAAGCCGGCGAGACGGTGGGAAAATCCTTGGACGCGGTGGAGGTGCACGCCAACGTCACTCGGCCCGGCGATTTCCTGGCCCAGCTCGACATCGGTGACTACGAGCGGCTATTTCCCGAATTTGCGGCCACGAACCCGTATTCCGAATCCGAACTTCTCGAACACACCGAAGATTTCGGGGAGATCGACGCCTTCGTCTCGATGGCCTATAAGAGTGGCGGCCGGACGATGACACTCGGCAGCATAAATCTGGTACACAACGGATTCTCACAGCGTGCCAGTGTCGCACCCGTCCACGCCAACTTGTACAAGGGCAACGGTCGCGTACGGCACGAGAGCCACATCATCGAGCAAGGCCCCTTCCAGGCCATTCACTATCACTCTCTTCAAACTCTCGGCGACGGCAGCAGCCATCGCGATCCTGATGAGGTGGGAGACGCGGAGCACATCGAAGTGCACGTCTTCCGCAACAGCAACTTCAACGGCCGTTGGAAGAAGTGCGAGACCCTCGGATTCGACGCACTCGCCGCGGACGCGGCATCGCACGGCGAGCGGGTGAAACCGACACAGTCGGCCTCGCGACGCCGGGCCATACAGGAGTTCCTGGAGTACATCAACGGCAAGCGCATCCGTGAGCAGATGGCCTCGGAACTCACCAGCCATCGGCGGTCATCCAGGCTGATGGCGGGCGCCTATCTCTCCGCGGCACGGCAGCGGTCCGGAGCCTTCCCGACGGCCGCACTGGACTTCCGCGCCCAGGCTGACGGACGGCACGCCCCGCCCCAGGACGCCTGCGCAGATGCGGCCCACGACCTGCTGGACGTCTCGCTGTGAGTCCGGAGACCGGAGCGTGCCGGCAGGCGGGATCGGCGCAGGCACCTGCACGGGGGCCGGCACCCGCAGAGATACCCGATGGAGCGCAGAACGAACTTCTCGCCCGCTGTGCGCAGTACGTGGGCGCTGTGACCGGCATAAGCCGGGTGACCGGCGGCAACGTGAGCCATGTCTTTCGCGTGGAAGGGGAACGCGGCAGCGTTGTACTCAAGGTGCGTACGGAGCGGTTCGCGCGGATCCCGACACTGCGCACCGACCCGACCCTGATTGCCGACGAACGCCGGGCGCTGGAGGTGTACGGGGGGCTGGTGCACTCCGTCTTCCCGAAGGTGCTGGACTTTCATGCCGACGCCCACGCCATGATCATGACCGATGTCTTTCCGGACCGGCGCACGTATCAGGATCATCTGCTCCAACGGCCTGCCACGTCGCGGGAGCTGACACGACTGGGCACGACGCTGCGCCGTATCCACGAGGCCACCCGTACCGTACGCGTGCCGATCCGCTCCCAGGGTGATGTGTGGTTCCGCGACGACACCTTCCGGTTCTGTCTCGGCAGTACGCCGCACGACGCCCTGACGCAGGCGTGTGAGGAGCTGCGCGAAATCGACGGACAGCAGCTGATCCTCGGCGACCTGTGCCCGAAGAACGTCAGTCTCGCTGCTGGGGGGGTCGCTATCTGCGACCTGGACAATGTGCACCACGGCTGGCCCTTGTACGACCTGGGCTATCTCTTTGCGCATGTCCTGATCCACCATGTGGGCCCGACGGCCCGGAGGGCGGACCGTCTGGCCGCCGCCCTGCTCGACGCGTACGCCGGAGGCGAAGGAATCGCTGCGGCCGACCGGGCTCTCATGGCTAAGGTCAGCGCAGGAGTGATCCTCTACCGGCTCGTCAACGGCGTCGTCCCCTACGAGCTGGCGCTCTCCTCTGTTCAGCGGCGCGAGCTGCGCGACCGGGTGGTGGAGCTACTCGACCGCGGCACGTGCGGGGTGCAGGACCTCGTCGAGACTGTCATGAATCTCCCCGGGAGGCCGAGGGGAGGCCACAGGTGACGAGAGAGGAGCAAGCCTCGCTGACGATCCTGCGCGAGCACGGCTACAAGGTCGCCGACATCCAGTCTATCGCCAAAGACCAGGGCACCTTCGCTGTCCGTGTGCCGGCACAGCGCTCTCACCTCGCGCCCGGCGTCCGTTTCGAGGCGAAGACCGTGGAGCTAGGCGACGGGTCTTTCACCAACGCCTTCACGCTCACGCTCGACCTCGAGCAGGTGGCGACAGAGGTGGTGTCCAGCGCCGCCGGTTTCTATCTGCGCGACCTGCTGGGTGCGGGGGGAGTGCTGGCCGCGGTCAGCGGCTCGTTCTCGTTCATATCTGACGACCCCGATTACCAGCCCGCCCAGCCTTGCCTGGACTTCTGCTGCCGCGCGGGCGAGATCGTGAGCCTGCCCACCGTCGCCAAGCCAGCCTTCGTCATCCACCGCGGCCGCGCGGCCCTCCTCCTGATGCCGGCCGCGGGAAGGGTACGGGTAGGCTGCACGACGTTCCCGTGGATAGGCTCCAAGGTAGCCGCCGGGCCCGGTGCTCATGTCCAGCAGGCCGGTGCCTTGACGGTTTTCAATGCCGCCAATTGCCAGGTGGAATACGAGGACCACGACCGCACCGGGTTCGTACGGTTCGTCGGCCGCCCTGGAAATATCACCCCAGCTAACCCCGCCGCCCTCGACTGCGTAGTGTCCTACCGGTCCGGCCGCGGGCATACGATCACCTCGGTACATCCAGGTGGCGGCGCGGACCTGTTTGCCGGCAGTTTCATTCTGCGCGGGGACACCTCGCACGCCACGGCCCTCCGCGAGGGCACGTCGGTGCGAGTGATCAGCGTCGGTGAGCTGGTGGCGGAGGAAATGTCTTGCGGCATCTCGGTGGGGCCCAGCGTCGCGGACGCGGCGAGCGGCGAAGTGGCCCCCTATGACGCTTCGTTGGGCCTATCTCCCTTCCGTGACGTGCGATACGCGCGAACCCTCGTACGGTTGAGCGGCAGGAAGCTGCGCTTCCAGGTGTTTGATGGCGCACCGCTCTCCGACGCGTTTCGCGGTGTCACCCCAACCGAGACGGCCCGACTGTGCGCGGCCGACGGCATGCCGCCCCATGAGACCTACCACTTGGACGGCGGTCAGTCATCGAAGATCGGATTCTTGCGGAACGGAAAGGTCACGGTGAAGGGAAGCATGCACTACCTGGAATGGCCACAGGATGACAACGCGGACTTCCGGTGGCGGGGACTGGACGGGCGGCACCTCAGGAGCTGCTTCGTGGTGAGGGCACGCTGAGCGATGATCGAGCCACCTAATCTGCGAGCGGATGACACGGCGCCCGGCACTCACGTCGCGACGCACCAGCCCGGCTACCATCGCCACCTTTACTACTTCTACAAGATGGCGATCTCCGATGTGTTCGTGTCCCTGGACAATGTGCAGTTCGCGTCACGCGAGTGGCAGAACCGTCAGACATTCGTCTACGACGGGAAACGACGCTGGCTGTCAGTCCCGGTATCCCGCGGACGGGAGACGATCCGCGAAAAGAAGATCGTCGACCATGGCGTACTGCGTAACCACTGGGCCACCATCAAGTCCGTCTATCGCTCCACCCCGTATTTCGAGAGGTACGAGACCCTCCTGGAGAAGGTCTACGTCACCGACTGGGAGTTCCTCCAAGACCTGTGCGACGCGCTCACCGGCATCGTGCGCAATGCACTGGGCATCACCACCTCCTATCTGCGCGCCTCCGACCTGATGCCTCATCCCTTGGCCGCCAAGGGCGCCCTGATTGCCGCGCTGGCGCGACAAGCGGCACCTTACGCCGGGCGGGAACGTGCGGAGATCATGTATCTGGCCTGCGCGGCACCGATGCGCCCGAACCACTACCTCATGCAACCCTCGGCGGCAACCCCCGGCCTGACGGAGCGGCAGGTTTTGGAGGCGCAGGGCCTTAGTGTCGTCAGCTTCCCGTACCAGCACCCGGTCTACCCACAGTGGCAACTGCCGCCCGATCACCCCTTCGAGGCCGAACTGTCCGCATTCGACCTACTGTTTAACCACGGTCCCCGGGCGCGCGGCATCCTGCTCGGCGCAGGGGAAGTGTGCCCGCACACGGACGGAGACGTGAAGTGAAGGTCGTCCTCATCGTCGTCGCCCACCCCGACGACGCCGAAATCAGCATGGGCATGCGCATTCGCTGGTACGTCCGCAACGGTGCACGCGTGCGCGTGCACTGCCTGACCACGGGAACACCGGAGGACGGTGCGCAGCCCCGTCGGGAGGAGTGTCTGAGCGCTGGCCGTGTCCTGGGCGTGGACCGATACACATTCTCAGACATCCCCGACACCCGCTTCGTGGAGCACAGGGGAAGCATCAATGCCGAGCTCTTCTCGGTCATTCGGGAGGCTGGCCCGGACGTGATTTACACGCATTTTCCCGGTGATCAGCACATCGATCATGTCACCGCCGCTCAAGAGGTGACGGCAGTGGCCCTGCGTGAGGCCATGGACCTGTGCTACTTCCGGTCTCCCTACAGCACGGGGTTCGAGCCGAACATGTTCTTCCTCGGCACCGAGGAGCTGATGGACGCCAAGATGCGGGCGTTGAGGTGTTTTTCCTCGCAGAAGCAGCTCGACATGGAGGTGTTCCGCCAGCTGGCTGCTGTCTCGTACCGACAGCATATTCATCACCGAGTCGTCGAACGCTTCGCTCCGGAACTGGGCTACTCGGAGACGTTCCGGAGCGAGAGGCGCATCGAGTCGGCCCTCGACGGTTCTCCGTCGTGACGAAGAAGAAGCGACGCAACTCCATCGGACACGGCAGCCGCTACCCCTGGCCGGTTTGGTCCCTTCACGGTAGTGCTGGCGCAGTTCGCGACGCTGTCCGAAGAAGTGATTCGAGGTGCACTCGCTGAAGCGGCGCGCGGCTACGACCACGCGACCTGTGCCGATCCCACCACAGTTCGTGCGCGTGCTGCGTGCGCACATCGAACGCTTTGGCGTGACGCCGGACGGTCGCTTGTTCCGGAACGAGGCCGGCAACTACGTGGATGCTGCCGCGTATGGCAAAACGTGGCGCGGGCGCGGGCGCGGGCGCGGGAGTATGCCCTGACCCGGACAGAGCTTGCCTCCGACCTGGCCAAGCGGCCCGATGACCTTCGGCACGCCGGGATTTCCTTTTGGCTGCACTCCGGTGTGGACCCGGCTGAATGCGCCCGCCGCGCGGGACAGAGCATCGAGGTCCTCTTCCGTCACTACGCGAAGTTCCTCAATGGCATCCAGGAGCACGCCAACCGTCTCATCGAGCAGTCAATGCAGGAGTGGGACCGAGTGAGCCAGGACGTAGAGCCTGCCGGGTGAGCCGGGTTGGACCGGAAATGGACCGGGACTGCTGGTCAGGAACGGGATAGCCGAGGGAGAAACTGGGAGGTGCAACGCAATCCGGTCCCTGCTGTCAGCGGACCCAGCGGAAGGCGCCTGACGGGCAAAAGCCCAGATCAGGCGCCTTCTTTCTGACCGCTAGAAGAAGCCGAGCTTCTTCGGTGAGTACGACACCAGCAGGTTCTTCGTCTGCTGGTAGTGCTCGAGCATCATTTTGTGGTTCTCCCGGCCGAGGCCGGACTGCTTGTAGCCGCCGAAGGCGGCGTGCGCCGGGTAGGCGTGGTAGCAGTTGGTCCACACCCGGCCCGCCTGGATCGCCCGGCCCGCGCGGTACGCGGTGTTGATGTCACGGGTCCACACCCCCGCGCCCAGCCCGTACAGCGTGTCGTTGGCGATCTCCATCGCGTCGGCGAAGTCGGCGAAGGAGGCGACCGAGACGACAGGACCGAAGATCTCCTCCTGGAAGATCCGCATATGGTTGCCGCCCTCGAAGATCGTCGGCTGGACGTAGTAGCCGCCCGCCATCTCTCCGCCGAGCTCGGCGAGTTGACCGCCCGTGAGGATCTTGGCGCCCTCCTGCTGCCCGATGTCCAGATAGGAGAGGATCTTCTGGAGCTGGTCGTTGGACGCCTGGGCGCCGATCATCGTGCCGGTGTCCAGGGGGTGCCCGGGCGCGATCTTCTCCGTACGGGCCACCGCGGCCTCCAGGAACTCCTGGTAATGGCCCTGCTGGATGAGCGCCCGCGACGGGCAGGTGCACACCTCGCCCTGGTTGAGGGCGAACATCGTGAAGCCTTCGAGCGCCTTGTCGAGGAAGTCGTCGTCCGCGGCGGAGACGTCGTCGAAGAAGATGTTCGGGCTCTTGCCGCCCAGTTCGAGCGTGACCGGCTTGATGTTCTCGCTGGCATACTGCATGATCAGCCGCCCCGTCGTGGTCTCGCCGGTGAAGGCGATCTTCGCGACGCGGGCGCTCGAGGCGAGGGGCTTTCCGGCTTCCGCGCCGAAGCCGTTGACGATGTTCACCACGCCGGGCGGCAGCAGATCGGCCACCAGACTCATCCAGAGGTGGATCGAGGCGGGAGTCTGTTCGGCCGGCTTGAGGACGACGGCGTTCCCCGCGGCGAGGGCCGGGGCCAGCTTCCAGGTGGCCATCAGGATCGGGAAGTTCCACGGGATGATCTGGCCGACCACACCCAGCGGCTC
The DNA here is from genome assembly GCF_040609575.1 of Streptomyces sp. NPDC004647. Taxonomy (NCBI): domain Bacteria; kingdom Bacillati; phylum Actinomycetota; class Actinomycetes; order Kitasatosporales; family Streptomycetaceae; genus Streptomyces; species Streptomyces sp. NPDC004647. Next base: position 21,773 of record NZ_JBEXKU010000038.1, read on the forward strand.
GTGGAAGTGGTACGCGACGGTGTCGTCGTCGACCTCGCTGAGGCTGCCCTCCTGGGCGCGCAGCGCCCCCGCGAAGTAGCGGAAGTGGTCGATGGCGAGGGGGATGTCGGCGGCCAGCGTCTCCCGGACCGGCTTGCCGTTCTCCCAGCTCTCGGCGACTGCCAGCTCCTCGAGGTGGGCCTCCATCCGGTCGGCGATCCTGTTCAGTACGGACGCGCGTTCGGCCGGTGCCGTACGGCCCCAGCCCGGCGCGGCGGCGTGCGCGGCGTCCAGGGCCGCCTCGACGTCCTCCGCCGTGCCGCGGGCGACCTCGGTGAACGTACTGCCGTTGACCGGAGTGGGGTTCTCGAAGTACGTGCCGAGCTTCGGCCGGACGTACTCCCCGCCGATCCAGTGGTCGTAGCGGGGCTGGTAGGAGACGATGGCGCCGTCGGAGCCGGGCGCGGTGTAGCGGGTCATCTCGGTGGCCTCCCCAGAACGTCGCCGCCCTCCGTCGGGCAGCGCTCGGCCCGAGGCTAGGGACGCCGGGGTTGCAACGACGTTGCGCCGCAGCCCTGCTCGGCGTCCAGCTCGCGCAGCCGGGCGCGTACCAGGGCCGCCGTGACGGACCCTGCCGGCAGGGCCGCGGCGAGCGCGGTCCAGGCCTCCAGGTCCTCGGCGCCCCAAGGGCCGGCGGTCCAGGTGCCCAGCAGGTCGGGGTCGCGTGCGGCGATCAGCGCGGCGCGCAGCTGGTCCTCGACATGGCGCCGCAGCCGGACCACGGCGGGAGCGGTGGAGCCCGGCAGCAGTGGTCCGCGGTAGGCGGCGACGGCGGCGGCCGGGGCACCGGAGCCGAGGTGGCGCTGTACGGTCCGGAAGTCCGTCTCGACGGGGACGGCCAGCCGGTACGGGCGCGAGCGCAGGAAGTCCTCGCCCAGGATGCGGCGCAGCCGGGACATCTCGGCCCGCAGCGTCACCGGGGTGACCGACTCGTCCTCGTACAGGGCGGGCAGCAACTCCTCACCGCTCAGCCCTTCCGGATGACAGGACAGCAGCACCGCGATCTCGCTGTGCCGTCGGCTGAGCCGCAGCTTCCGGCCCCCGTGGACCAGCAGTGCCGCGTCCCGGCCGAGGGCGTCGAGCTCCAGGGCGGGCCGCGCCGCGGGCACCGGTGCGAGCAGCGCGAGCTGTGACTCGGCGGCGCGCGCGACGGCTTGGACGAACGCCAGACTGTGCGGATGTGCCAGCCGGTCGCCGCCGGTGATGTCCACCGCGCCGAGCAGGCGTCCGGTCCGCGGGTCGTGCACGGGCGCCGCCGCGCAGGTCCACGTCTGGACCGTCCGGCTGAAGTGCTCGGACGCGAAGACCTGTACGGCCCGGTCGACGGCAACCGCCGTCCCCGGCGCGTTGGTGCCCACCGCCGATTCGGCCCAGCGTGCCCCGGGTACGAAGTTCATCCGCCCAGCCCGCTGCCGCGCCGCCGAGTGGCCTTCCACCCACAGCAGTCTGCCCTGCGTGTCGCAGACCGCGAGCAGATGTTCGCCGTCCATGGCGAACGTCCCCATCAGCTCGCGGAACAGCGGCATCACCCGGGCCAGCGGGTGATCGGCGCGATAGGCGCCCAGATCCCCGTCGGTGAGCTCGACCGGGGCGGCCGTGGTGTCCGGGCTGACGTGTGCCCGCGCAGAGCGCCGCCAGGATTCGGCGACCACGGACCGTACGGGCCGGTCGACGGCGCCGGCCGAGGTGAAGGCGTCATGGGCGCGGCGGATCGCGCCGACCCGCTCGGCGGGATCGGCGCCCGGTTCCAGAGCGACCCACGGATTGACCAATTGACTTCCCGGACTGGACTGTCGGCTTGGATGGACGGAGCGGCTGCCTACATCGTGGCCCGCGACGCAGGGTTCGACAACAGATCAGGACCGATCGGGAGACACCATGACCGAGCAGCTCGAGCCGATGCCCGCCGACTGGAAGCGCGCTCTGGCGATCGTCGCCCACCCCGACGATCTCGAGTACGGTGCGGCGGCGGCCGTCGCCACCTGGGCCGACCGCGGCGCCGAAGTGTCCTATCTGCTGGCCACCCGCGGTGAGGCGGGCATCGACGGGCTGGATCCCGCCGCGTGCGCCCCGCTGCGCGAGCAGGAGCAGCGCGACAGCGCGGCCGTCGTCGGGGTGACCTCCGTCGAGTTTCTGGACCACCGGGACGGGGTCATCGAGTACGGCACCCGGCTGCGCCGCGACTTCACGGCCGCCATCCGCCGCCATCGCCCCCATCTGGTCCTGACGCTCAATCACCACGACACCTGGGGCGGCACGTACTGGAACACGCCGGACCACCGGGCCGTGGGCCGGGCCGTGCTGGACGCCGCCGCCGACGCCGGAAACCGGTGGATCTTCCCGGAACTGATCGAGGAGGAGGGGCTGATGCCCTGGGGCGGGGTGCGGTGGGTGGCTGTCGCAGGATCGCCGCAGCCCACCCACGCCATCGACGTCACGGCGGGTATCGACCGCGGTGTGCGGTCGCTGCTCGCCCACCGCACCTACATCGAGGCCCTGACGGACGAGGACCCGGAGGCGTACTGCCGTACGTTTGTGACGGGCACTACGGAGTCCGCCGCCGCCCGGTTCGGCGGGCGGCCCGCCGTGGCCTTCGAACTCTTCCCGCGCTGAGCCCCGGGCCGTTCAGCCACCGAGAAGTACTTCGGCCTCGGTCCGGTCGAAGCCGTACGGCGGGCCCTCGGCAAGGCCGACCGCGGCTTCGGCGACCTGCACACCCTCGAACTCAACGAGGTCTTCGCGGCCCAGGCGCTCGGCTGTCTCGCCGAATGGCCCGACCTCGACCCGGAGATCGTCAACCCGCGGGGCGGCGCCACCGTATCGGCCACCCGCTCGGCGCGTCGGGCGCCCGGATCACAGGCGCCGTCGCGCACCAACTCGCCGCGCGGGAACGGGTGTGGGGCCGGCCGAGCTCTGCATCGGCGTGGGGCAGGGCCTCGCGCTCGTACTGGAGCGATGAACGGGTCGTGCCGCCCTCGGGCGCCGTGCCCGCGCCCCGGTCCGCGGGCGGTACCGGCCCAGCTCGCGGAGAACTACACCGGTCTCCCCATCGGCTGACGCCTCATCGCCGGCTGCGCTCATGCGCCCCGAGCGACGCCGGGCGGGCGACCGTACCGGAGAGCAGCCGGGCGGCTCAGCCGTCCTGATCTTCCGGATCCCAGCCCCACCAGCCGTACGTACGGTTGACGGTGATGCGCACGACGAGCCGCCGGTCCTCCACCATCGCCTCCCGGAACTCGTCCCAGTCCGGATGCTCGCCGGCGACCCCGCGGTAGACCTCGGCCAGCTCCTCGACGGTGGCGTCGTGCGGGCCGGTGGCGACGGGTGTGAGTTCGGCGTCGCCCTCGGCCACGACGTACGCCCCCATGTTGCCGGTGCTCACATAGAAGCTGGCGCGCGGGTCCCGGCGCAGATTGCGGGTCTTGGCGCGGTCCTCGGTGACCGAGATCCGCAGGAGCCGGGTCTGCGGGTCGTAGACGAAACCGACGTTGGACAACTGCGGCCGCCCGTCGCGCTTGAGGGTCACCAGAACGCCCCGGCGCCGGGTGGTCAGCAGCTGCTCCGGCTTCGGCCCGGTCATGCGCCTGTCCTGGTGCTCTTGACCAGCCGGATGTAGCGGGGCCAGTCCCACAGCGGGCCGGGGTCCGTGTGGTCCGAGCCCGGTACCTCGACGTGGCCGATGATGTGGTCCCGGTCCTTGGGGATGCCGTACGCCTCGCACAGATAGGCCGCGAGCGTGGCGGAGGATTCGTACATCGCGTCGGTGAAGTACTCCGGGCGGTCCACCCAGCCCTCGTGCTCGATGCCGATGCTGCGGGTGTTGTAGTCCCAGTTGCCCGCGTGCCAGCCGACGTCCTTGTCGTGCACGCACTGGCCGATGTGCCCGTCGGCAGACCGCACCACGTAGTGCGCCGAGACCTTCGCCGTCGGATCCTGGAATGTCTGGATCGTATCGGCGTAGTTCACCTGGGTGACGTGTACGACGATGAATTGGATCGGATAGCGAGAAGGGCGGTGGGCGCGCGTGTAGTTGGCCGGATTGGCGGGCTTCCAGCGGGCGCCGGGGTAGTCGGTCGCGCGTCTGCGCGGGCGGGGGGCCGCGGTGACGGGCATCGTGGCCAGTGTCGAGGCTGCGGTCGCGCCGAGCAGGATGCCGCCCCGTAGGAGGGTGCGGCGGGCCGGGCGGGGCGAGTCCATGAAGGCTCCCTGGTCCGAAGGGCAACGGGCGGGAGTGCGCATGACAATCAATTTCCGCCAGCACCATGGTGACCTCGGGGGCCGCCGCTGCCAAGGAGCCGCGCGGCCCGCAGCCCTCCGGTCGCCCGGGTGGCGACTCAGGCAGGCGCGGCCGTGCGTCCGATCGGATCGTCGAGCACGCCCTGTACGACGGAGTGCGCCGCGCCCAGCAGCGGGCCGTCGGCGCCCAGCCGGGACACGGCCAGCTCACCGTACGGCCGGGCGATCCGGCGGCCCAACTCCCGTTCGGCGGCGGGAAGCAGCCACGGCGACAGTTCGGCGAGCGCCCCGCCGAGCACGATGGCTCGGGGGTCGAGCAGATGCACCACGCCGGTGAGCGCGGTGCCGAGGGCCGCGCCGGCACCGCGCAGCGCCCGCCGCACGGCCACGTCACCGTCGGCGGCCCGCTGCCGCAGCGCGGGGATGCCCTGACCTGCCGTCATCCCCACGGCGCGGAGCACCGCTTCCTCGCCCGCGTACTGCTCGAGGCAGCCGCGGCCGCCGCACGGGCACGGGCGCCCGTCGGGGTGTACGGGCACATGGCCGAGCTCCCCGGCGAAGCCGTGCGCCCCGCGCAGCAGCGAACCGTCCACCACGACCGCCGCCCCGATCCCGATCTCGGCGGAGACATGCACGAAGTCCCCCGGGCGGCCGCCCACCCACAGCTCGGCAAGGGCGCCGAGGTTGGCCTCGTTGTCGACGGCGACAGCCGGCAGCTCCTCCGGAAGAGCGGGACCGACATCCACTCCCTCCCAGCCCAGATTGGGTGCGCGCACGACGGTGGTGGAGCCGCGGGCGACGAGCCCGGGTACGGCGACGGCCAGTCCCGAGGGGCGCAGGTTCTCCTGCCTCGCCTGCGCGGCGACCCGACGGACGAGGGCGGTGAGCCGTGCCAGTACGGGCCCCGGGTCACTGTCCCGGTTGACCGCCGCGACCTCGGCCCGGACCCGTACCCGGCCGCGCAGATCGACGGCGCACACGGCGAGAAAGTCGACCCCGATCTCGGCTCCCAGCCCGGCCGGTCCGCTGTCACTGAGCGCCAGCGCGGTCCCGGGCCGTCCTACGGTCCCGGGCCGGGTGCGGCCCAGCTCCACCAGCAGACCGGCGCGTGTCAGCTCATCGACGAGTGTCGAGACAGCGGCACGGGTGAGCCCGATCCGTACGGCCACGTCGGCGCGGGAGAGGGGGCCGTGCGCGGCGACGGCGTGGAGCACGAGGGAGAGATTGCGCTGCCGCATGCCGTGCTGCGTGTTCGGCGGCGGTACGGCCACGACGGGCGTTCCTCTCGGTTCCTGCGTTCACGGGTTCGGGTGTCCGGGGTTGGGGTGTCCGGGGTTCGTGGGATTGCTTGCTGGTCACCGGCTGACGGAGCCGTGAGCCGACGCCGTCACCTGGGCGCGGGGGCGCCGAGCAGCCCGGTCGCCGCGGAGAGCGTCTCCGTCAGCCGGGCCACCGTCTCCTCATCGCGCTCGACCGGCGCGAACGTCTCTCCCCGGTCCGTCCCCCACCGCCTGGCCACCACCGCCGGGTCCTCGCCCGACACCAGCCCCGCCGCCTGCGCCGCCGCCCCCAGGGCGACCAGCTCCGAGGCCTCCGGCACGACGACCGCTCGCCCCGACAGGCGCCGTACCGTCTCCCGCCACGCCACCCCTCGCGCGCCACCGCCGATCAGCAGAATCGGCGCGTCCGCTGACGCGTGCTCGTCCAGCACCCGGTCCAGGGCCGCGAGCAGTGCGAACACCGCCCCGTCGTACGCGGCCTGCAGCACCTGCCCCGCGGTGGTGTCGTGCCGCAGCCCGTGCAGCAGACCCGAGGCGTACGGCAGGTCCGGCGTCCGTTCCCCGTCCAGGAAGGGGAGGCACACCGCGGTGCCGCCCGACTCCACCGCTTCGCGCTCCCGTCCGAGCAGCGCCGCCATACGGTCCACCGCCAGCGTGCAGTTCAAGGTGCATGCCAGGGGGAGCCAGTCGCCCCGCGCGTCCGCGAAGCCCGCGACCGTGCCGGTCGGGTCGGCCGGGCGGTGCTCCGAGACCGCGTACACGGTCCCGGACGTGCCCAGGCTGAGGACGGGCTGCCCGGGGCGGAGGCCCAGCCCCAGGGCCGCGGCCATGTTGTCGCCGGTCCCCGGGGCGACCAACGTCCCGGGGGCCAGCGGCAGCTCCGCCAGGTCCCGTACGGCGCCGGCGGCCGCCCCTGGTCGCAGCACTTCGGGAAGAAGGCCGGGGGACAGTCCGGCGAGGCCGAGAACCTGCTCGTCGTACGCCTCGGTGCCCGTCGACCACCAGCCCGTTCCCGACACGTCCCCGCGGTCGGTGGTCCCGCGCCCGGTCAGCCGTTCCGTGAGGTAGTCGTGCGGCAGCCGCACGGCGGCCACGGCGCGGGCCGCCTCTGGCTCGTTCTCGCGCAGCCACGCCCACTTGGTGACCGTGAAGGCCGGCGCGGGAACGCTGCCGATCCGGTCCGCCCACGCCTGCGGCCCGCCCAGCTCGGTCACGAGGCGGTCCCGCTGCGGCGCGGAGCGCACATCGTTCCAGAGCAGGGCGGGCCGCACCGGCCGTCCCGCCCCGTCCAGCGTGACCAGGCCGTGCTGCTGCCCCCCGACGGAGATCGCCGCCGCGCCCCGCGCCGCGGCCCCGCACTGGCGCAGTGCCTCGCACAGCGCGCCCCACCACGCCTCCGGATCGCTCTCCCGGCCGGGCCCGTCGCTCACCTGGTGCGGCGCCTGCCCGCGCGCGACGACACCGCCGGTCGCGGCGTCGACGACCAGGGCCTTCGTGGACTGGGTGGAGCTGTCCACACCGACGACGAGCGGTCCTTCGGGTGCTGTCATCACCACATCCCTTTCCTCGGTTCCGCAGCAGGCTTCCCTGGCGCTGTCCGCGCACACTAATTTGTCAACTGCCATGACGAAATAGCGAGGGAGCCCTTGATGAGCCATCGGCCCACGCCCGACGACAAATTCAGCTTCGGCCTCTGGACGGTCGGCTGGCAGGGGAGGGACCCGTTCGGAGACGCGACCCGGCGCGCGCTCGACCCCGTGGAGTCCGTCCGGCGGCTCGCCGAGCTCGGCGCGTACGGCGTGACCTTCCACGACGACGACCTGATCCCCTTCGGTGTGTCCGGCGCGGAGCGCGACTCGCACATCAAGCGCTTCCGGCAGGCCCTCGACGACACCGGCCTGATCGTGCCGATGGCCACCACCAACCTCTTCACCCACCCGGTCTTCAAGGACGGCGCGTTCACCGCCAACGACCGCGACGTACGGCGCTACGCCCTGCGCAAGACGGTCCGGAACATCGACCTCGCGGCCGAACTGGGAGCCGGCACGTACGTGGCGTGGGGCGGCCGGGAGGGCGCCGAGTCCGGCGCGGCCAAGGACGTGACGGTGGCGCTGGACCGGATGAAGGAAGCCTTCGACCTCCTCGGCCAGTACATCACCGACCAGGGCTACGACCTGCGTTTCGCCATCGAGCCCAAGCCGAATGAGCCGCGCGGCGACATCCTGCTGCCCACGGTGGGACACGCTCTCGCCTTCATCGAGCGTCTCGAGCGCCCCGAGCTGTTCGGCGTCAACCCCGAGGTCGGCCACGAGCAGATGGCCGGGCTCAACGTCACGCACGGAATCGCCCAGGCGCTCTGGGCGGACAAGCTCTTCCACATCGACCTCAACGGCCAGTCCGGCATCAAGTACGACCAGGACCTCCGCTTCGGCGCGGGCGATCTGCGATCGGCCTTCTGGCTGGTCGACCTGCTCGAATCGGCCGGCTACGGCGGGCCGCGGCACTTCGACTTCAAACCGCCGCGCACCGAGGACCTCGACGGCGTCTGGGCCTCGGCGGCGGGCTGCATGCGCAACTATCTGATCCTCAAGGAGCGTTCGGCCGCCTTCCGCGCAGACCCGGACGTCCGCGCGGCGCTGCGGGACTCCCGGCTCCACGAGTTGGCGCGGCCCACGCTGGGCGAGGGCGAGTCCCTTGCCTCGCTGCTGGCCGACCGCGGGGCCTTCGAGGAGTTCGACGCCGAGGCGGCCGCGGCGCGCGGCATGGCCTTCGAACGGCTCGACCAGCTGGCGATGGACCACCTCCTGGGCGTACGGGGCTGACGCCGGGAGACGGCCGGGGGGCGCGGTGGTGAGCCGGACCCCGGCCCCGCCCACCACCACGAAACGCTCGTCGGTCCACGTCAGTCCTCGCCGAGCAGCACCGCCAGCGCGGCCGACGGGTCGTGGTCGGCCGGGCCCGCCGGGCACCACCGGCCCCGCTCCTTGCGGTACGGCCACCAGCGGCCGTCGCGCCCGTAGCGCAGCTGTGCGTCCGTGCCGGCAACCGTCCAGCGGTTGCCGGTGGCGCGCAGCCGCGGGGCCCGGTCCTCGTCCGCCCAGGCCGAGGAGAGCTGGGCCCGCGCGCGTGCCAGCGCCTCCGGGTCCGGAGCCCACTCCTCCTCGAGGATGGCGAGCCCCGCCGCGCCGCCGTGTTCCCAGGCGCTGACGGCCCGGTCCAGATCGGCTCGGTCCCGGCCGGAACCGGCGGCGAGCCGCGCGCTGATACGGGCCTCGGGGCGCACCGAGGCCAGCCGTACCGCATCCTGACCGGGCGTCGGTTCCGCTGCGAGCGGGGAGAGCTCGTGCCATGACGAGAGTGCCTCGGCCAACAGCCGCTGTGCCCGCGCGGCGGCGTCCGAGGCGAGGAACTCCAGTGCCGCCACGTCCAGGCCGGGCGCCGGATCCGTGTCGCCGGCGAGCACCGGCGGCCGTCCCGGGGCGTCCACCGGCGGCGGGGGAGCGGGCAGCGGCGGCCGGCTGCCGCGCGCGGCGAACGCCTCCCGCGCCAGGACGCCTTCGGGCGCGCCGTCCTGTCCGTCCCTCGGCCCGACGTCCTCCCGGGACGCGCGCGCCCGACTGCGCAGCTGAAGTTCGGCCAGCAGCTCACGCTCCCCGCGCCCCCGCATCAGCAGCAGCACGAACGGGTCCTGGTCGAGCAGCCGTCCCAACTGATAGCAGAGAGCCGCCGTATGACCGCAGTGGTCCCAGGTGTCACAGGTGCACTCCGGCTCCAGATCGCCGATCCCCGGGAGCAGTTCGACGCCTGCGGCCGCCGCGTCCTCGACCAGATGCGGCGGCATGTCGCGGTCCAGCAGCGCCGCGATGTGCCCGGCCCGGTCGGCTACCGTGTCCAGCAGCCGGTCCCACTCGTCCTCGCTCAGCTCCTGCACCAGCACGTCGGAGCGGAGCGGCGTACGGTCACGGTCCTGGACGACAGCGGTGATCCGGCCCGGGCGGACGGAGACCGCGCCGACCGCGCCCCCGCGCGCGTACCTCCGGCCCTGCCTCAGCTGCTCGCCGTCCAGGGCGGTGTCCTCCAGCGCCTTCAACCAGGCCTGGCCCCACCAGGTCCGCGCGAAGCCGCGGCCCCGCGCGGGCGGCAGAGCGGCGAACGTGCGTTCGATAGATTTTCCATGGCCTTCGGTCATCGCTCGGTCCTCCGCAGTTCGACGAGGTCCGCCAGCTCGGCGTCGGACAGTTCGGTCAGCGCGGCCTCACCGCTGCCCAGCACGGCGTCCGCCACATCACGTTTGCGCAGGAGCATGTCCGCGATCCGGTCCTCGATCGTGCCCTCCGTGATGATGCGGTGCACCTGCACCGGCTGCGTCTGGCCGATGCGGTACGCGCGGTCCGTGGCCTGCGCCTCGACGGCCGGGTTCCACCAGCGGTCGTAGTGCACGACATGCTCGGCGCGAGTGAGATTCAGACCGGTGCCCGCCGCCTTCAACGACAGCAGGAAGACCGGCACTTCGCCGTCCTGGAAGCGCTTCACCATCTCCTCGCGGCGCTCGACGGGAGTGCCACCGTGCAGGAACTGCGTCGGCACCCCGCGCGCCGCGAGATGGCTCTCCAGGAGGCGGGCCATCTGTACGTACTGGGTGAAGACCAGCACGCTCGCGTCCTCGGTGAGAATCGTGTCCAGCAGCTCGTCCAGCAGCTCCAGCTTGCCGGACCGGCCGGGGATTCTCGGCCGGTCCTCCTTCAGGTACTGGGCGGGGTGGTTGCAGATCTGCTTCAGGGAGGTCAGGAGCTTCACCACCAGCCCACGGCGCGCGAAGCCGCCGGTCCCGGAGATCTCCGCGAGGGTCTCGCGCACCACGGCCTCGTAGAGCCCGGCCTGCTCCTTGGTGAGCGCGACGGCACGGTCGGTCTCCGTCTTCGGCGGCAGCTCGGGCGCGATGCCCGGGTCGGACTTGCGGCGGCGGAGCAGGAAGGGCCGCACCAGCTTGGCGAGCTGCCCGGCCGCGGCCGGGTCGGCTCCGCCTTCCACGGGCTGCGCGTAGCGCCTGCGGAACGAGCCGAGCGTGCCGAGGAGGCCGGGGGTGGTCCAGTCGAGGATCGCCCAGAGTTCCGAGAGATTGTTCTCCACCGGCGTGCCGGTGAGGGCGACGCGCGCCTTGCCACCGATGGTGCGCAGCTGCCTGGCGGTCGCGGAGAAGGGGTTCTTGACGTGCTGCGCCTCGTCGGCGACCACCATGCCCCAGGGGCCGGCGCCGTCCAGCCGGGCCGCGTCGAGCCGCATCGTGCCGTACGTCGTGAGGACGAACTCCCCGTCGGCCAGATCCTCCAGGCTCCGCGAGGCGGCGTGGTAGCGGCGCACCGGGGTGCCGGGAGCGAACCTCTCGATCTCCCGCTGCCAGTTGCCCATCAGCGAGGTCGGGCAGACGACCAGCGTGGGGCCGGCGGCCGAGGGATCCTGCCGCCGGTGCAGATGGAGCGAGATGAGGGTGATGGTCTTGCCCAGGCCCATGTCGTCGGCGAGCACGCAGCCGAGGCCCAGCGACGTCATCCGGTGGAGCCAGTCCAGGCCGCGCAGCTGGTAGTCGCGCAGTGTCGCGGCGAGGGCGGCCGGCGGGCGTACGGGCTCGCGGCTCGCGCCCTCGGGGGCGGCGATCCGGTCGCGCAGCGCCGCCAGCAGGCCATCGGCCTCCACCTCGACGCGCCGGCCATCCGCCTCCGCGGAACCGGTCAGTGCCGCGCCGAGCGCCTCCACCGGGGTGACCTTGCGGTCCTGCCGCTCGCGGGCCCGGCGGGCCTGCTCGGGATCGACGAGCACCCACTGGTCGCGCAGCCGGACAACGGGACGCCCGGCCTCGGCGAGCCGGTCCAGCTCCTCCCGGGTCAGATCCTGTCCGCCGACCGCGAACCGCCAGCTGAACGCGAGTACGGCGTCGGCGGACAGCAGGGACGGAAGATCCGACTCCGGCTTGTCCCTGCCCCTCTGGGCGCCACCCTCGGGAGAGCCGACGACGGCGCGCTCGGTCAGCTCGCGGGCCGCCTCCTTCGGCCAGTGCACCTGCACGCCCGCGGCCTCGAGCGTCCGGGCGGCCTCGCCCAGAAGCTCGGTGACCTCCTCGTCGGCCGGCTCGATGGCGTCCGGGACGGCGGCGGACAGCAGCGGGGACAGCGGCGGCCAGGCGCGCGCCGCGCGGCGCAGGATGAGCAGGGTGTCCATCCGGGCACGCGGGCCGAAGGCGGTACCGGCGGAGCCCGCCCACACCTCGGACGCGTCCGCGACCAGGGTGGGGTCAGTGAGGCTGTGCACCTGCAGAACGGCGCGGAAGCGCGGCCCGCCGCCCTCCGCGCGCGTGCTCCCGGCCTGGCCGCCGGCAGGGCCGGTCATGCCGCGCTCGATCCGCAGCGACAGCCGTACGCCCGCGTCGTGTCCGGCGGCCACGCCGGAGGCCCAGTCGCGCTGCCCGGGCAGATGCTGTGGTTCGGCGGCGGTGAAGGCCGGGCCGCCCGCGGCGAGGGGGGCGGCGGGGGTGCGGGGCAGCCAGTCGGCGACGGCGTCCAGGAAGGCTCGTACGAGCCGCTCGGGGTCGGGGAGCCGCAGCGGACCGGTGCCCGGCAGCGGTACGGCGTGTGCGGAGGGAGGCATGGCATCGGCGAGTTCGTGCACCCGCCGCAGATCGTCAGCGGTGAGCGGTCCCACCCGCCACGCGTCGTGATCGGTGGCCGTGAGGCCCGGCAGCAGGCGGCCCCGGGCGGCCAGTTGGAGGGCGAGTACGGCGGCGGCGCCCCAGAAGACGGCGGCCGGGTCACCTTTCGCGGCCCGGGCCCGGGTGAGGACCGGCACCGCGTCCCCGACGGGCAGGACCAGGGCCCGTACGGTCCGCGCCCGTACGTCGTCCTCGTACGGGACGGCCACGGTCAGCTCCTGAACGGAGCCGGAGCCGGAGCCGGAGCCGGGGCCGGCCCCGGCGGGCGGGTCTCCGCCGGGGCGCCAGAAGGCGATCCGGCCGGTGCGCGCCGGGTCGCCGGGCAGGAAGACGGCCGTGCAGCGGGAGAGTTCGGAGATCTCGGAGGGCGTTGCCGCGGGGAGCGTGGTCACAGCGCTGACGCATTCCTCAAATTTGACTAGTGGAGCACGGAGCCGCCGAGGATACCCCAGGCAATGCGCTCCCCGACAGCGGCGAATACATGGGGGATGGGCCCTGGGGGTGTCGTACGCCGGGACCGGGCTGCTCGATTCCTACGTCCTGGCGCTGCGGCACCTGCATGAGATCGGCGCTCCGCTCCGTCCCGAGTGACACTGGTGGTGCCGGTCGTGGTGCCTGCGGAACTGTTGCACGTGCGTGCCCGTTCTCTGGATGACTGCGGCGGTCGCCGCGAAGGAGGCGTCGGAGATGTCGAGGAATGCCAAGGTCGCCCTCGGGGGAGTGGTGGTCGCCATACTTCTGATGTGGCTGCTCCCCATCCCGTTCTGGGCCACGCTGCTGATCATCGTCGGTGTGCCGGTGGGCGCTTATCTGCTGCTCGACCCGTCGCAGCGGCGAAGGCTGCGCCGGGTGAACCGTAAGGAGCTGGGACGCTGACCGGCGTGGGTGGCACGGTCACGGCGGTCAGCAGGAGCGCTGAGCACACCTTCAGCAAGGCCGTCCGGGGCAGCATCCGGCTGCTCGCCGGGCTGGGCGTCGAGGGGGACGCGCATCAGGGCGTGACGGTGCAGCACCGTTCGCGGGTGGCCCAGGACCCGACCCAGCCGAACCTGCGGCAGGTGCACCTCATCCACGAGGAGCTGTTCGCCGAGGTCGGTGCGGCGGGCTTCGAGATCGCGCCGGGCCGGCTGGGTGAGAACGTCACCACGGCCGGCATCGACCTGCTGCGGCTCCCGGTCGGAACGCTGCTGCGGCTCGGAGACGCAGCCGTGGTCGAGGTGACCGGGCTGCGCAACCCCTGTTTGCAGATCGACGGGTTCCAGGACGGGCTGCTCAAGCAGGTCGTCGGGCGCGATCCGGACGGCCGGACCGTCCGCAAGGCCGGGATCATGGGCATCGTGGTCGCGAGCGGGGAGGTACGGCCCGGCGATCCGGTCGGTGTCGAGCTGCCCGCCGGTCCGCACCGCCCTCTGGAGCGGGTCTGAGGGAGCGGTCCGGGGCGCCGGGCCGAGGCGGCGGCACCGGTCGGCGTTGCGCGGGCGCACCCCCGGCCAGGACGGGGGCACGACCCCGGCCGGGACGGCCGGTCGGACGACGCGGCGCGCCGGGATCAGGCGGGCCGCACGGCCAGCTCGTCGAGCGCTTTGAGCAGGCCCGGCAGCTCCGGCCCGCGCCCCACCGGCAGGACCTCGCCCGGATCGTCGTCATGCAGGATGAAGGCGATGTCGTCGGTGCGGGCCACCATGCTCCACCCTGGGCCGTCGGCGCGCAGGGTGCGGGCACCGTCCGAGGCGAAGGCCGAGCGGATACGGCCGGGCGGCGGCGGCGCGTCCACGTAGGTGCGCGCCTGCTCGAGCACCTTGCGCACCGCGCCGTTCGGCTGCTCGCCCGGCTCCACGAACTCCACGTCCTCGTCGACCTGCTCCCGCCAGATGGCCCACTGCAGGGCGATCTCGTCCGCCCCGAGCCGGCGCTGCGCGGGACCCCATGCCTCGGAGTCCGGCGGGCTGAGCGGCGGCCGACCGGCGTCGTCCAGCTCCGGGTCGGGCGCGGGGTCGTGCGGAGCGGGGACGCCCGGCGCGGCCACCGCCACGGCGAGGGGCCAGCCGCGCAGCGCGGCGACCACGCTGCGCTCGTCGGGCGAAAGGTCGTACTCCATCCCGCAGTCCCACGCGGCGAGGGCACAGGCGACGAGTGACACGTCATCGATGACCACGGTCCACCGGGCGCCCTCGCCGTCCTGCCCGAGCACCAGGCCGTAGCCCTCCTGGTACGGCTCGAGCCCCAGCACGGAGCACGCCTCCGGGTAGTCGTCCCCCAGCACGCTCGGGAACTGCGCGGGCGTCAGCAGTACCGCGGTCAGCACGAACAGCGCATCCTCGGTGTCGTCGGCGTCGTGCGTCGCGGGCACGGTCACTCTCCCCTCGGTCAGTGGTGCGCGCACACTAGCCAGTGGGCGACCCCGGCGTCGAGAGTCTGCGGCACCCGGAGGCGTACTTCGGCCCCGTCACGCCGCCGGCAGGCCGAGGAGCGACCGCGCCACCGTCTGGGGCGACTCGTCACGCTCACGGGCGAGCACGAGGACCGCCCGGCAGGCCAGTTCGTTCAGCCCGAACGACATCGCCTCGGGCGAGACCCACTCCGCGGCCTCCGCGAGCCGCTCCTGATCATCCTCGATGCCCGCCGCGACATAGACGGCGGCCGCCTCGAAGAGATTGTGCTGCCGGTGGGCGGGCGATGCGGCCCGGGGCGGCCGCTCCCCGCTCCTCAACGGTTCGACCAGTTTGCGAAGTCTGCGCAACACGCGAATCACCCCTCGCCCTCACCATCGGCCGACCTTCTGATCATTCAAGTGTGCCCTGCGTCCGTGCAGTTGGAGCGGGCCGGTCGCGCACGGCTTCCGGAACCACTGCTTCACGGAGATCCGCCCCTCTCCTCGGGTCCTCGGCCCGCACACGGGCCTTGGGCATCCCGGCCTTCAGGCATGAATGCGGGTCTCAGGGGCGGGACTGACGTACCGCGAGCGCCAGGAAGCGGTCGTCCTCGTCCGTGTACGAGACCAGCCGCCAGCCGGACGCGGCCAGCAGCGGCCGGAGGTTGGGCTCGGCGCGCAGGTCGCCGGGGGTGATCCGGCGGCCCTGACGCGCGGCCAGCGCGGCCCGGCCGATGGGATGGAACAGCGCCAGCCGTCCGCCGTGGCGCACCACCCGCGCCAGCTCGTGCAACCCGGCGCCCGGCTCCGGCAGATGCGCCACCAGCCCGGCGGCGAACACCACGTCGAGCGAGGCGTCCCGCAGCGGCAGCCGCGTAGCGTCCGCGACCGCGAGCCGCGCGCTGCCGCCCCGTCCGGCCCGGGCGGCGGCCAGCAGCATCTCCGGGGTCAGATCGAAGCCCAGCACCGTGCCGGACGGACCCACCGCCGCACGCAGCTCCGGCAGTGCCCGCCCGGTGCCGCAGCCGGCGTCGAGCACCGTATCCCCGGCGCGCAGCCCGAGTTCCGCCACCGCGGCCGCGTAGGCCGGGCCGTCGTCCGGGAAGCGGGCGTCCCAGTTCTCGGCCCGTGCCGCGAAGAATTCACGTACGTGAGCGTGGTCGGAGTCCATGCCCCCATGGTCCCTCTCCCCGGGCGCCCGCTCTGTCACGGCTGGCACACCCGGGCTGTCGCACGTTCGCGGAACACCCGTGCGGTGTGCATGTTCGAGCACACTGCGATCGTTCGGGAACTGTCGCTGTCAAATTCGGTTCCGTTCCGAAATGAGCCCATGGCGTATGCCCCCGCCGGGACTAGCGTCCCGGAGCCATGGGACACCTGGACCACACCGCCTTCGGGTGGCTGACCCCCGTTCTGTCGTACGTGATGGCCTGCGTCGGAGCCGCGCTGGGACTGCGCTGCACCGTGCGCGCCCTCACCGCGAGGGGCAGCGCTCGCCGCAACTGGCTCATCACCGCGGCCTCCGCCATCGGTACCGGAATCTGGACGATGCACTTCCTCGCGATGCTCGGCTTCGCCGTCAGTGGCACGGAGATCCGCTACGACGTGCCGCTCACCGTCCTCAGCCTGGTCGTCGCGATGGCCGTCGTCGGCGTCGGGGTCTTCGCCGTCGGCTACGGCCGCAACCGGGTACGGGCCCTCGCAATCGGCGGACTCACCACCGGCATCGGGGTGGCGAGCATGCACTACATCGGCATGGCGGCGCTCCGGCTCCACGGCTCCGTCCGCTACGACGTATGGCAGGTCGTGCTGTCCGTCGCCATCGCGGTGGTCGCCGCCACGGCGGCGCTGTGGGCCGCGCTCAACATCGAGGCCCCGATCGCGGTCGCCGTCGCCTCTCTCGTCATGGGCGTGGCGGTCAGCAGCATGCACTACACCGGGATGTTCGCCGTCAGCGTGCGTGTGACGCCCTCCGGCGGCAGCCTGCCCGGGGCCTCGGCGATGCAGTTCATCTTCCCGCTCGCCGTCGGCCTCGGCTCGTACCTGTTCCTCACCTCGGCCTTCGTCGCGCTCTCCCCGACGGCGCGGGAGCGCGACGCGTCCGCGTCCGCGCAGCGGCTGACGGAAGGAGCGGCCTGAGACCCGGCGTACGCACCACCAGCCACCGTCCCGTCCCGCCGGGCCGGGAATGCCAGCACGGAACGAGGAGGCCATGCGATACCCCCGCAGGACACCGGGCGGCGCCGCGCCGCGACCCGCGCCCCCGGCGCGCGGACGACGAGCGCACGCCGGTCCGCCCGCCGACGAAGCGGAGTCGTCGGCCGTACCGCCCGGGCGGCGGACCGCCACCGGCCGGTTGCGGCTGCGGCCACGGAGCGTACGAGCCAAGATCGTCTGCCTGCTGATGGTGCCGGTCGTCTCGCTGCTGGGACTGTGGGCGTTCGCCACTGTCGGCACCGCCCAGGAGGTGGCGCGGCTGCGGCAGTTGCAGCGTGTGGACTCACAGGTGCGAGAACCGGTCGCCACGGCCGTGGACGCTCTGCAGCAGGAGCGCAGGGCCGCCGTCCGGCACCTCGCCGAGCCCACGGCGGACCGTGCCGACCTCGCCGGGCACACGCGGCGCACGGACCGGACGATCCAGCGGCTCCGGCTCGGCGAACGCCACACCGTCGCCGACGCCATGGAGCTCCCCGCCGGAGCCGCGCACCGTATGAACAGCTTCGTGGCCCGTGCCGAGAGCCTGGCCGCGCTGCGCCCGAGCATCGCCGATCGCGGCGTGAGCTGGGACAAGGCCTACGGCGCGTACACCGACGCCATCGACACGGCCCTCGGGGCCGGAGGGGCCCTGGCGGGCGTACAGGACCCGGGGCGGGCCTCCGACGCGCGCGTGCTGCTGGAGCTGGCACGCTCCCGCGAACTGCTGTCCCGTGAGGATGCCCTGCTCTCCGCGGCCCAGCTGACCCGGTCGCTCGACGGGGACCGCTACCGGCAGTTCGCCGGCGCAGTGGAGGCCCGGCGGCTCCTCGAGGACGGGTCGGTGGCCGATCTGCGCGGTGCGGACCGCCGGAGGTGGCGCGGGATCTCCGAAGGGAGTGCGCACGCGGGCGTGCGCGCCGTGGAGGACAAGGTGCTGCGCGCCGCCCCTGGGCGCAAAGCGGCGGACGCCGCGCCGGCGGACACCTGGGACCGGCCGTACGACACCCTCCGGAGCGATCTGCGCAGGCTGGAGACCGGCGCTTTCAGCGCGGCTGCCGAAGGCGCCGATCCGTTCACCCGCGGGCTGTCGGCCCCGGCCGGAGCGGCCGTACTGCTCGGACTCGCCGCCGTCATCGCCTCCCTCGTCATCTCCGTGCGCATCGGCCGCGGCCTCGTCGTCGAGCTGATCACGCTGCGCAACAGCGCCCTCGAGCTGGCCCGGCACAAACTTCCGCAGGCCATGAGGAGGCTGCGAGCGGGGGAGGGGATCGACATCACCGCCGAGGCCCCGCCGGGGCCACCTGCCGAGGACGAGGTCGCCCAGGTCGGCGAGGCACTCGGCAGCGTCCACCGGGCGGCCCTGCGAGCCGCCGCCGAACGGGCCGAACTCGCCGACGGGGTCTCGGGGATCTTCGTCAACCTCGCCCGGCGCAGCCAGGTCCTGGTACACCGGCAGCTCGCCCTGCTCGACAGCATGGAGCGGCGCGCCGAGGACCCGAACGAACTCGGCGACCTCTTCCGGCTCGACCACCTCACCACCCGGATGCGCCGCCACGCGGAGAGCCTGATCATCCTCTCGGGAGAGGCCCCCGGGCGCGCCTGGCGGCTGCCGGTCCCCCTGACCGACGTGGTCCGGGCCGCCGTGTCCGAGGTCGAGGACTACGCGCGCGTGGAGGTGCGGCAGCTTCCCGAGGCGGCCGTTGCCGGGGCCGCGGTCGCCGACCTCACCCACCTGCTCGCCGAACTCCTGGAGAATGCCGCGCAGTTCTCCCCGCCGCACACCAAGGTGCGGGTCAGCGGGGAACCGGTCGGCAACGGCTACGCCCTCGAGGTCGAGGACCGTGGCCTGGGCATGGGCAAGGACAGCCTGGCCGAGGCCAACCGGCGCATCGTCCAGTCCGAGGCGCTCGATCTCTTCGACAGCGACCGGCTGGGGCTCTTCGTGGTGAGCCGGCTCGCCGCCCGGCACGGTGTCAGGGTCTCCCTGCAACCCTCCCCGTACGGCGGTACGACCGTGGTCGTGCTGCTGCCGAAGGCGCTGCTGGAGGCGGCGGAGATCCCGCAGCCGCTGAAGAAACCCGCGGCCGGGCAGGGAGTGGCCGGGCAGGGACCGAACCGGATAGCGGCGGCCCGCGCCAACGGCCGTCCCACGGCTGTGCCCGGTCCACGGCCCGGTCCACGGCCCGTTCCAGGGCTGTCCGCCCCCCGCCACCGGTCAGGGTCCGGAGGCGGCGAGATGCCGCCCGGCCCGCGGCGGGTGCTCGCCACCGAGCAGGGGCGGGTGCTCCCCACCGAGCAGGGGGGTCCGGACAACGGCGAGCTGCCGCGCCGGATACGCCAGGCCAGCCTGGTACCCCAGCTGCGCGAGGCGCCCGCGTCCGAGCCGCCGACCGTGTCCGCACCGACCGGAGATGAGCCCGAAGAGCGCACTCCGGAACAGGTCCGCGCCCGTATGGCGGCCTATCGCAACGGCTGGGCCCGGGGCGGGGACGCTCCCGCCGCCGGAGCAAGCAAAGGAGACCGATCATGATCGAGCCCCACCGAACCGACGCCGCGCACTCCACCGGGGAGCTCGACTGGCTGCTGGACGACCTCGTCACCCGGGTCCAGGAGGTACGGCACGCGGTCGTGCTCTCGGGTGACGGCCTCGCGGTGGGAGCCTCGGACGGGCTCACTCGCGAGGATGCCGAACACCTCGCCGCCGTGGCCTCCGGTTTCCACAGTCTGGCCAAGGGCACCGGACGCCATTTCCAGGTAGGCGGCGTGCGCCAGACGCTGGTCGAGATGGACGGCGGATTCCTGTTCGTGGCGGCTGCGGGTGATGGATCCTGCCTCGCCGTTCTCAGCACCGTCACCGCCGATGTGGGCCTCATCGCCTACGAGATGGCCCGGCTCGTGAAGAGGGTGGGCGAACACCTGGACGCGCCCGCCCGGTTCACGGCACCGCAGCCGCCGGCCGCGGGCTGACCGGCAGGGCGGCGGCGGACATGACACCGGATATGCCGAGAGGACGGCTGCAGCGGTACAGCAGCAACTGGTACGACGCCGAAGCAGGCCCTCTCGTCCGCCCGTACGCGATGACCGGCGGGCGGACCCGGCCCGCACCCGGCAGTGCACCGCTGGACCTGATCGCCCTCGTCTCCCTCGACACGAACGCGGAGGGTGGAGCCGACCGTGCCTGGCTGGGTCCCGAGCACCGGACACTGCTCGCTCTCTGCGAGTCCGAGAGCCAGTCGGTCGCCGAACTGGCCGCGGACGCCGACCTTCCGGCGGGCGTCGTCCGTGTCCTCCTCAGCGACCTGCTCGAACTCGGCTGCGTCCGCGTCAGCAGGCCCGTACCCCCGGCGCACCTCCCCGACGAGAACATCCTGAGAGAAGTGATCGATGGACTCCGCGCGCTCTGAAACCGCCGAACAGGCCGCCGACGAGGCACTCGCACTGAAGATCCTCGTGGCGGGCGGATTCGGGGTGGGCAAGACCACCCTGGTCGGCTCGGTCAGCGAGATCCGCCCGCTGCGCACCGAGGAACAGCTGAGCGAGGCCGGCCAGACCGTCGACGACACGGGAGGCGTCGACAGGAAGACCACCACCACCGTGGCCATGGACTTCGGCCGCATCACCATCCGTTCGGGGCTCTCGCTCTATCTGTTCGGCACTCCGGGCCAGGATCGTTTCTGGTTCCTGTGGGACGAGTTGTCCACCGGTGCGCTGGGCGCCGTGGTCCTCGCCGACACCCGCAGGCTGGAGGACAGCTTCCCCGCGGTGGACTACTTCGAGCACCGCTCCATACCGTTTGTGGTGGCGGTCAACTGCTTCGCGGGGGCACGGAAGTTCGGCGCGCAGGAGGTACTGCGCGCCCTCGATCTCGATCCGGGGACCCCGGTGGTGCTGTGCGACGCGCGGGACCGGGACTCGGGGAAGGAAGTGCTGGTCAGACTTGTCGAGTACGCCGGACGGATCCACACTGCCCGGTTGCTCGACTCGGTGGGCTGAGCTGCCGGACCGCTCGACGGCACCTGGGTCGACGGCACCCAGGACGATGGCACCCGGCCGGTCTCTCGACGGTACCTAGTCGGTCAGGCCGGACAGCGCGACCGCCCGGTCGACGCGCACCCGTACCAGGAGCTCGCCCGGCACGCCGTTGCGGGCACCGTACTCCTCGGCGCGTTCCGCGCCCACGTAGCGGGCCGCGATGCGGGTCGCCCAGCGGCGCAGTTCGGGGAGTTCCTCGCTGATCTGGGCGCGGCCCTGGAGCGTGGTGAAGGCGTACGGCGGCCGGTCGTCCTCCACACAGATGGCGACCCGGTCGTCACGCCGCAGATTGCGACCTTTGACCGTCTCCTTGCCGGTGGTGAGGACCAGGTCGTCGCCGTCCAGCACGAACCACACGGGTGCGACGTGCGGGCTGCCGTCGGCCCGTACGGTCGACAGCTTGGCGGTCCGGGTGCCCTGGGTTACGAACGCGTGCCATTCGTCGTGCGTCATCGTCTGTGCCATGGGCCCCATCCTGTGCCATGGGCGGCCGCCCCGCCCGGTACGACGCCCGCACCGGCAGGGTGGCTTGCCCGGACGGCCCAGGTGGGACAGGCTGGCACGGCAGTTGAGGGGAAAAGCCACGCTGGACGGGGAGGCACGACATGGCGCTCGACAAGGAGCTCGACTGGCTGCTGGACGACCTGACGAAGAGGGTCGAGGACGTGCGGCACGCACTGGTGCTGTCGAACGACGGTCTGGTGACAGGAGCGAGTGATGGACTCGTGCGCGAGGACGCGGAACACCTCGCGGCGGTCTCATCCGGGCTGAACAGCCTCGCCAAAGGCTCCGGGCAACACTTCGGAGCGGGACGGGTGCGGCAGACGATGGTGGAATTCGACGACGGGGTCCTGTTCGTGACGGCGGCGGGCGACGGGAGCTGTCTGTGCGTACTCAGTACCGCGGACGCGGACATAGGCCAGATCGCCTATGAGATGACCCTGCTCGTCAACCGGGTCGGCGAGCATCTGGGGGTCTCGGTACGGCAGGGCGGCCGGACCATCGGCGGCTGACCGCTCCACGCCCACGCAGCCGACGCCACCACCACCCACCGCTGTCGCCACCGCTGTCGTCTTCGCTGTCTCCACCGCCGTCGCCCTCGATGGCGCCGTCGCGGGAGTTATCCACAGGCGGAGCGAACTGACGCATACCCGGGCTACGGTCGTCACCGAGAGTGAACGACCGCAGCGGGGGAGGACCGTCATGACAGTGCGGGAACGGGGCACGGCACACGGCGCGGGGGAGACGCTCGCCTATGGCAGGGCCGCGGAGGAGCTGGGCCTGAAACGGCGGGAGCTGGACCTCGCGGTGCAGCTCGAGGAGGTGCGCACCGTCGCCGTCCCCGGGACGGGGCGGCGGCGGGTGCCGCGGTCGGAAGTGGCCCGGTTGCGGGAGGCCGAGGATTTCCCGGGCGGCCTGCTCGAGCGCGTGCGGGTGGTCGGAACCGCGCAGGGTGCGGAGCTGATGGGGATCAGTCCCGAGCGCTTCACCCGTCTCGCACGGGTCGGCTGCTTCAGTCCGGTGAAGTTCTACATCAATCGCTACCGGGCCGTCGTGTGGCTCTATCCGGCAAGGGAGCTGCGCACGTTCGCGGAACGCGAGCCGGGCCTGCTGACCGGGAGCACGCCCACGAACCTGCGGGCGATGCTGGATGCCGGGGAGGACTGGCGGGCGCGGAACTGGCGCGGTCGGCGCATCGGGCAGCTGGCCAGGCAGACCGATGACCCGTGGGAGCGGGCCGCGTTGTCGGCCGCGGTACTGGCGGCCGACGAACTCGCGGACGTCGTGGACGATCCGTACGAGCGGGCGTACTTGCGCAGACTACGGCCCGCGCTGGTGCCCGTTCGGGCCGACACCACCGCTACGTGGGATGTCGTCGAGCGGCTGATCACGGCCGACGACCCCGACGAGATCCTCTGGAACCGGATCGGCCTGGCGCTCTCGCTGGACGAGGCCAGGGCTGTGCGACAGGCTCCGCGGCCGGGCTCGAACGGCACGGCTGATCTGCCCGCTGCGGCTGCGACGCGGAAATCGGCGCCGGTTCCGGCTCCGGCCCCCGGGCGGAATCCGCAGTACGAGCGGAACCCGGACCAGCAGCGAAAACCGGAACCGGAGCCGAAGGAGAAACCGGAACCGGAGCCGAAGCCGGGACCGGTGACCGAATCGGCCGAGTGTTCACGCGGCCTGCTGGGATGGCTGCGCTTCCGCACCGGGTAGGGCACCGTTGTGACGGACGCTCACCCTTGCAGCCGGCGGAAGAGCCCCTCCTGCATCACGGAAACGAGGAGTTGGCCGTGGCGGTCGAAGATCTGGCCGCGCGCCAGGCCTCTCCCGCCGGTGGCGATGGGCGACTCCTGCTGGTACACGAACCATTCGTCCGCCCGGAAGGGGCGGTGGAACCACATGGCGTGGTCCAGGGAGGCGATGTCGAACCCCCGTGATCCCCAGAGCGGTTCGATCGGGACGCGGACCGCGTCCAGCAGCATCATGTCGCTGGCGTAGGTGACAGCGCAGGTGTGGACCAGTGGATCGTCCCCGAGCGGACCCACCGCCCGCATCCAGACCGCACTGCGCGGCTCGACGCCTTCGAGTTCCTCCTTGGACCAGCGCAGCCGTTCCACATAGCGGATGTCGAAGGGCATCCGGCGTCCCATGCGCTCCAGTGCATCGGGCAGGTCGCCGAGCTGCTCGCGGAGCTCATCTCGCAGCGTCGGCAGCTTCTCGGGCTCGGGGACCTCGGGCATGGGCAGCTGCTGTTCGAAGCCGGGCTCCGGCTGATGAAAGGAGGCCGTCAGATTGAAGATGGTGCGGCCCTGCTGTACCGCCACCACTCGTCGGGTGGTGAAGGACCGTCCGTCCCTCACCCGCTCCACCTGGTAGACGATCGGCACACCCGGCCTCCCGGGCCGCAGGAAATACGCGTGCAGGGAGTGCACCGGGCGGTCCCCGTCCGTGGTCCGCCCCGCAGCAACCAAGGCCTGCCCGGCGACCTGCCCGCCGAAGACCCGTTGCAACGACTCGTCGGGGCTTCGTCCACGGAAGATGTTCAGCTCGATCTGCTCGAGATCCAGCAGATCGACGAGGCGGTCGGCGGGGTTGGTCATCGTTGCTCCTCGTCCGGTTCCACAGCAGCGCCAGACTAGATCAGCAGCAGCCCGGGCACGCTCCGCAGGCCTCCTGGCCTCCTGGCCTCCTGGCCTCAGGCCGAAGCGGCCGCGGCCGGGATCCGGCAGACCACAGCCGACAGCGCGCCCGACCCCGGACGGCGCTGCTACAGCTGACCCACCGAGGTGACACGGACGACCGCGCGGCTCTCCTCGTCGGAGGCCGCGAGGTCGATCTCGGCGCTGATGCCCCAGTCGTGGTCGCCACTGGGGTCGGCGAAGGTCTGCCGGACCTTCCACAGCCCGTGCTCGGGCTGCTCCTCGATCTGCAGCAGCTTGGGGCCGCGCGCGTCAGGACCGGTCCCCAGGTCGTCGTACTCCTCCCAGTACCCGTCCATGGCGTCCGCCCAGGCGTCCTCGTCCCAGCCGGTCTCGGCATCCATCTCGCCCAGCTCCGCCACCTTGTCCAGCGCCGCC
The DNA here is from genome assembly GCF_040609575.1 of Streptomyces sp. NPDC004647. Classification (NCBI taxonomy): domain Bacteria; kingdom Bacillati; phylum Actinomycetota; class Actinomycetes; order Kitasatosporales; family Streptomycetaceae; genus Streptomyces; species Streptomyces sp. NPDC004647. The sequence continues at coordinate 46,211 of NZ_JBEXKU010000038.1, forward strand.
AGCTCCACCCGGCGGAACATCGCGTTGCGCACCAGCACCCGGAAGGCGCGGGCGTTCGCCGTGACGGGCTTGACCTGGTCGGCCCGCTCCTGCGCCTCCTCCGCCGACTCCTCCTCCGGGTTAGCCAGCTGCTCCCACTCGTCGAGGAGGCTGGAGTCGACCTGACGGACCATCTCCCCGAGCCAGGCGATCAGATCCTGGAAGTCCTCGGACTTCAGATCGTCCGGGACCGTGTGTTCCAGGGCCTTGTACGCGCTGGCGAGATAGCGCAGCACGATGCCCTCGGTCCGGGCGAGTTCGTAGTGCGAGGTGAACTCGGTGAAGGTCATCGCCCGCTCGTACATGTCGCGGATGACCGACTTCGGGGAGAGCGGGTGGTCGCCGACCCACGGGTGGCTCTTGCGGTAGACGTCGTACGCGTGGAAGAGCAGCTCCTCCAGCGGCTTGGGGTACGAGACGTCCTGGAGCCGCTCCATCCGGTCCTCGTACTCGACGCCGTCCGCCTTCATCTGCTGCACGGCCTCCCCCCGCGCCTTGTTCTGCTGCGCCGCGAGGATCTGCCGCGGGTCGTCCAGCGTGGACTCCACGACCGACACCATGTCCAGGGCGTACGAGGGCGAATCGGGGTCCAGCAGCTCGAAGGCCGCCAGGGCGAAGGTCGACAGCGGCTGGTTGAGCGCGAAGTCCGACTGCAGGTCCACGGTCAGCCGTACGACCCGCCCCTGCTCGTCGGGTTCGTCCAGCCGCTCGACCACCCCGCCGTCGAGCAGCGAGCGGTGTATCCCGATGGCGCGCCGGATGTGCCGCAGCTGCGAGCGGCGGTCCTCATGGTTGTCCTCCAGCAGCCGCCGCATGGCCTCGAAGGCGTTGCCCGGACGGGCGATCACCGACAGCAGCATCGCGTGGGTGACACGGAAGCGGGAGATCAGCGGCTCGGGGTCGGAGGCGATCAGCTTCTCGAAGGTGTTCTCGCCCCAGCTGACAAAGCCCTCCGGTGCCTTCTTCCGGACCACCTTGCGGCGCTTCTTGGGATCGTCGCCCGCCTTGGCGAGGGCCTTCTCGTTCTCGATGACATGCTCGGGCGCCTGGGCGACGACAAAGCCCGCGGTGTCGAATCCGGCCCGTCCCGCACGTCCGGCGATCTGGTGGAACTCCCGGGCCCGCAGGGTGCGCACCCGGGTTCCGTCGTACTTCGTCAGCGCGGTGAACAGCACCGTGCGGATGGGCACGTTGACGCCCACGCCCAGGGTGTCCGTACCGCAGATGACTTTCAGCAGGCCGGCCTGCGCCAGCCGCTCGACCAGCCGCCGGTACTTCGGCAGCATCCCGGCGTGGTGCACCCCGATCCCGTGCCGTACGAATCGCGAGAGGTTCCGGCCGAACCTGGTGGTGAACCGGAAGTTCCCGATCAGCGCCGCGATCTCGTCCTTCTCCTGACGCGAGCACATATTGATGCTCATCAGCGCCTGCGCCCGCTCCACCGCCGCCGCCTGCGTGAAGTGCACGATGTAGACCGGTGCCTGATGGGTCTCGAGCAGCTCGGTCAGTGTCTCGGTGAGCGTCGTCGTGCGGTACTCGTACGACAGTGGTACGGGCCGGGTCGCGGAGCGTACGACCGAAGTCGGGCGGCCGGTGCGGCGGGTGAGGTCCTCCTCGAAGCGCGTCATGTCGCCGAGCGTCGCGGACATCAGGACGAACTGCGCCTGCGGCAGTTCCAGCAGCGGGATCTGCCAGGCCCAGCCGCGGTCCGGCTCGGCGTAGAAGTGGAATTCGTCCATCACGACCTGGCCGATGTCGGCGTTCCTGCCGTCGCGCAGCGCGATGGAGGCGAGCACCTCCGCCGTGCAGCAGATGACGGGGGCGTCCGCGTTGACCGACGCGTCGCCGGTCAGCATGCCGACGTTCTCGGTGCCGAAGAGCTTGCACAGGTCGAAGAACTTCTCCGACACCAGGGCCTTGATCGGCGCGGTGTAGAAGGTCACCTTGTTGTCGGCGAGCGCGGCGAAATGCGCGCCGGCCGCAACCAGGCTCTTGCCCGAGCCCGTCGGTGTGGACAGGACGACGTTCGCCCCCGAGACCACCTCGATCAACGCTTCTTCCTGGGCGGGGTAGAGGGAGATACCCCGTTCCTCGGCCCACGTCGAGAACGCTTCGAAGAGGGCGTCGGGATCGGCGTCGTTCGGCAGATGATCGATAAGGGTGGTCACGCCCTCCATACTGCCTGCCTTCCGGCCGGAGGAGGGAACCGGCCGATCGGACGAAGATCACGGGGCGGTACGCTGTGCCGCCGACAGGGCGTCAACACACAAGAGCACATGGGGTGGGAAGAGCATGATGGGACCGGCGCACTCGCTGTCCGGGGCGGCGGCCTGGCTGGGGGTGGGCGCGGCGGCAGCCGCGGCCGATCGTCCGATGCCCTGGCCCGTACTCGTCGTCGGCGCCCTGATATGCGCGGGAGCGGCGCTCGCCCCCGACCTCGATCACAAGTCGGCGACGATATCGCGCGCCTTCGGCCCGATCTCGCGCGGCGTGTGCGAGGTGACCGACAAGCTCTCGTACGCCGTGTACAAGGCCACGAAGATGCAGGGTGACCCGCGGCGCACGGGCGGCCACCGCACGCTCACCCACACCTGGCTGTGGGCCGTACTCATCGGGACCGGGACGGCGGTCCTCGCGATGACGGGCGGCCGATGGGCCGTGCTCGCCGTCCTTTTTGTCCATATGGTGCTCGCCGTGGAGGGACTGCTGTGGCGGGCGGCCCGGGTCTCCAGCGACGTCCTCGTCTGGCTGCTCGGCGCGACCAGCGCATGGATCCTTGCCGACATTCTGCACAAACCGGGCAATGGGGCGGACTGGTTGTTCACGGCGCCGGGCCAGGAGTACCTGTGGCTCGGCCTGCCCATCGTTCTCGGGGCCCTCGTGCACGACATCGGCGACGCCCTGACCGTCTCCGGCTGCCCGATCCTGTGGCCGATCCCCATCGGCCGCAAGCGCTGGTACCCGGTCGGTCCGCCGAAGCCCATGCGCTTCCGCGCGGGCAGCTGGGTGGAGCTGAAGCTCCTCATGCCCGTCTTCATGCTGCTCGGCGGTGTGGGCGGGCTGGGAGCTCTCGGCGTCATCTGAGGGCTGCGGAGTTCCGGCGGGCCGTTACTCAACTTACCTGCTGGTAGGAAGTCGGTTGTCGCAATCTGTTGACGCCATACCAGCCGGTCGGTACGTTCACTCGCACTTCACCCCCCGGGTCTCTGCTCTCCCATGTCGGCGCCGACATGTCTCCGCTCAGTCCCCTCGTCCCCGTGAAGGGCGGCACCATGGACACACCCCCGACTCTCAGCGCCGATTCCGCAATAGAAACCTCCCGCCGCCGGCGCACCGCCGGCGCGGCAGCTCTGGCCTCGGCCGTCGAGTGGTACGACTACTTCATCTTCGGCATCGCCGCGGCCCTGGTCCTCGGGGACCAGTTCTTCCCCACGGCAAGTCCGGTCGCCGGCGTGCTGGCGGCCTTCGCCACCTTCGCCGTCGGCTTCATCGCCCGACCGGTCGGCGGCGTCATCGCCGGCCACTTCGGTGACAAGCGCGGCCGTAAGCCCATGCTCGTCCTCGCGCTGACCGTCATGGGCGTGGCGACCACCGCCATCGGCCTGCTGCCGTCCTACGACACGATCGGCATCCTCGCGCCGGTCCTGCTGGTTCTCCTCCGCGTTCTGCAGGGCCTCGCCGTCGGCGCCCAGTGGGGCGGAGCCATGCTCATGGCCACCGAGTACGCGCCACCGGGTAAGAAGGGGTTGTACGGCAGCCTCGTCCAACTCGGCGTCCCCATCGGCGTCGTCACCGCCAACACCGCGTTTCTGATCGCCACGAGCGTCACCCCGGGCGCCGCGTTCGCGTCCTGGGGCTGGCGGCTGCCGTTCGTGGTCGGCCTCCTCGTCCTCGTCCTCGCCTGGTACATCCACACCCGCGTCGAGGAGACCCCGGAGTTCCGGGAGGCCGAACAGCGGCTCGCCGCCCAGGAGAAGGCGCAGAGCGGCGAGCGCTCCCCGCTGCGCGAGATCCTGCGCAATCACCGGGGGACCGTACTGCTCGCGGGCGGTTCGTTCGCCGTCAACACCGCGACGTTCTACATCCTCATCACGGGTGTGCTGGACTACACGACCCGCGAACTCGGCATGGACCGCAATGCCGTATTGATGGTCTCGCTGGTGGTCAGCTGCTTCCAGCTGCTGATGATCCCGGCCGCGGCGGCGCTGTCCGACAAGATCGGCCGGATCAAGGTCTACGAGATCGGCGCCGTGGGTCTGCTGCTGTGGGCGGTCCCGATGTTCCTGCTCATCGACACCGGCTCGCTCCTCTGGCTGGCCGTCGGGACGTTCGTCGGCTGCTTCTTCCTCAGTGTCATGTACGGTCCGCAGGCGGCGCTGTTCTCCGAACTGTTCACCGCGGAGATGCGCTACACCGGCGCATCGCTGGGGTACCAGATCAGCGCGGTGCTCGGCGGCGGGCTCGCACCCTTCGTGATGGTGCTGCTGCTGCAGAGCACGGGTACGTCGATGTCGGTCTCCGGCTACATCATCGGCCTCTCCGTGATATCCCTGCTCTCCATCGCCGTCCTCAAGCGCCGGGCGAAAGCCTAGGCAGCGCCCGTGTCCGGCCGTCCGCCTGCTGCATCGCTGCGCAGGCGGACGGCCGGGCCGCCGCGACAGCCCGTCGGGACATCGGAACAGCCTGTCCCGAGAGCCTCAGTCGTGCCAGGACCGCCAGAGCGCCGCGTACGCCCCGTCCGCCGCGACCAGCGCGTCATGGCTGCCGAGTTCGCTGACCCGCCCGTTCTCCACCACCGCGATCACATCCGCGTCGTGCGCGGTGTGCAGCCGGTGCGCGATGGCCACGACCGTCCGGCCGTCGAGCACCCGGGCCAGCGACCGCTCCAGATGCCGGGCCGCCCGCGGGTCCAGCAGCGAGGTCGCTTCGTCGAGCACCAGGGTGTGCGGATCGGCCAGGACCAGCCTGGCCAGCGCGATCTGCTGCGCCTGGGCCGGGGTGAGCGCCAGGCCGCCCGAGCCGACTTCGGTGTCCAGGCCCTCCCCGAGCGCGCGCGCCCAGTCCTCCGCGTCCACCGAGGACAGCGCCGCCCAGAGCTCGGAGTCCTGTGCTCCCGTACGGGCCAGCAGAAGGTTGTCCCGGAGCGAGCCCACGAACACATGGTGCTCCTGGTTGACCAGCGCCACGTGCTCGCGCACCCGCTCCGCGGGCATCCGGGCCAGCTCGGCGCCGCCGAGGGTGACCTCGCCGGCCCGCGGGGCGTAGATCCCGGCCAGCAGCCGCCCCAGCGTGGACTTGCCCGCGCCGGACGGTCCGACCAGGGCCAGCCGGGTCCCCTGCCGTACGTCCAACGACACCCCGTGCAGCACGTCGCTGCCCGCGCGGTAGCCGAACCGGACCTCCTCCGCCCGGACATGCCGGCCATCGGGGGAGATCCCGTCCTCCGTGTCTCCCGGCCCGATCTCCCGGACCCCCACCAGCCGGGCGAGCGACACCTGCGCCTCCTGGAGCTCGTCGTACCAGCGCAGGATCAGACCGACCGGCTCCACCAGCATCTGCGCGAGCAACGCGCCCGTCGTCAGTGCGCCCGCCGTCATCCAGCCCTGCAGCACGAACGTTCCGCCGACCATCAGCACCGAGGCGAGAACCAGGACGTAGAAGACGTTGATCACCGGGAAGAGAACCGAGCGCAGCCACAGGGTGTAGCGCTCCCAGGCCGTCCACTCGCGGATCCGCTGTTCCGACATCTCGATCCGGCGCCCGCCGAGCCGGTGCGCCTCGATGGTCCGGCCGGCGTCCACGGTCTCGGTGAGCGCCGCGGCCACCGCCGCGTAGCCCGCCGCTTCCGAGCGGTAGGCGCTCGGCGCCCGCCGGAAGTACCAGCGGCACCCGATCAGCAGCACCGGCAGTGCGACCAGCACGGCCAGAGCCAGCGACGGTGCCGTCACCGTCAGGCCGCCGAGCAGCAGTCCCGCCCAGCCCACGCCGATGGCGAGCTGCGGCACGGCCTCCCGCATGGCGTTGGTCAGCCGGTCGACGTCGGTGGTGATCCGCGACAGCAGATCCCCGGTCCCGGCGCGCTCCAGCACACCGGGCGGCAGACCCACGGACCGTACGAGGAAGTCCTCGCGCAGATCCGCGAGCATCTCCTCGCCGAGCATCGCGCCGCGCAGCCGCACCAGTCGGACGAACACGGTCTGCACCGCCAGGGCCACCGCGAACGCTGCGAGGGTCGGCTCCAGCCGGACCTCGGTACCGGCCGAGAGATCCTCGACCAGTCCGCCCAGCAGATACGGGCCGACCATGGAGGCGATCACGGCGACCGCGTTCACCGTCACGAGCACCGTGAAGGCGCGGCGGTGCCGCCTCAGCAGTTCACGGACATAGCCGCGTACGGTCGCGGGCGAGCCCACCGGCAGAGTCGTCGCCGACTGCGGTGCGGCGGGGTCGTGCTCCGGCGGCGCCACGCCGATCATGCCGATTCCTCCATCTCCGCCAGTGCGCTCTCTGCCGGTCCGGGCCCGGCCCGTTCGGGGTCCTGCGGCTGCCGGGCCCGCAGCTCGGGTTCCGTTTCCCGGGTGACGACCGCCCGGTAGCCGGAGTGGCTGTGCAGCAGCTCGCGGTGGAGCCCGACCGCCGCCACTTCGCCCCCGGGTACGAACACCACCCGCTCGGCCCGGTCCAGCAGCAGCGGGCTGGACGCGAACACGACCGTCGTACGGCCCGTGCGGATGCGCCGGATCCCGTCCGCCACACGGGCCTCGGTGTGCGAGTCGACAGCGCTCGTCGGCTCGTCCAGCACCAGCACCTCGGGGTCGGTGACCAGCGAGCGGGCCAGCGCCAGCCGCTGCCGCTGTCCGCCGGACAGCGACCGGCCGCGCTCGGTGATCCGCGTCCGCATCGGGTCCCCGGACGGCTCCGCCGAGGCCTGCGCCAACGCGTCCAGCACATCGCCGCACTGCGCCGCCGACAGCGCCTCGGCTGCCTCCACCGCCCCCGAGGACGGGACATCGAGCAGTTCGGCCAGCGTCCCGGAGAGCAGTACCGGGTCCTTGTCCTGGACGAGCACCGCTGCCCGGGCAGCCGCCAACGGCACCTCGTCGAGGGCCGCACCGCCCAGCAGCACCGAGGGGCCGGGCTCGTCCTCCGGCTCCTTCGGGGCGTGCCCGCCGAGCCGGTCGGCGAGCAGCCCCGCCGCGTCCGGGTCGCCGCACACCACCACTGTCAGCCGCCCGGCGGGGGCGAGCAGCCCGCTCACCGGGTCGTACAGGTCGCCGCCCGCGAGCGGCCCCGCCGAGTCGGCGGACCCGTGCGCGGTACGCCGCAGCGCCAGTACGCGGGCAGCCCGCTTCGCCGACGGCCGGGAGAAGGAGTACGCCATCGCGATCTCCTCGAAGTGCCGCAGCGGAAAGAGCAGAAAGGTGACCGCGCCGTACACGGTGACCAGCTCTCCGATCGTGATCCGGCCGTCGAGGGCGAGCCGGGCGCCGTACCAGACCACGGCGATCAACAGCAGGCCGGGCAGCACCACTTGCACGGCGCTGATCAGCGCCCACATCCGGGCACTGCGCACCGCGGCCTTCCTGACCTCCTGCGAGGCGCTCCGGTAGCGGCCGAGAAACAGCTCCTCGCCGCCGATGCCGCGCAGCACGCGCAGCCCGGCGACCGTGTCCGATGCCAGCTCGGTGGCCCGGCCCGCCTTCTCCCGCTGCTCGTCCGCGCGTCTGGTGGCGGGCGGCAGCAGGGGCAGCACGGCCAGCGCCAGCACCGGCAGACCGGCCGCGACGACGACGCCCAGCGCGGGCTGGTACACCACCAGCGCCCCGCATACGGCGACGGAGGCGAACGCGGCGGCGGCGAACCGGGAGAGGGCCTCGACGAACCAGCCGATCTTCTCGACGTCACCGGTCGACACAGCGGTGATCTCACCCGCGGCGACCCGCCGGGTCAGCGTGGCGCCCATCTCCGCGGTCTTGCGGGCGAGCAGTTGCTGCACTCGGGTCGCCGCGGTGATCCAGTTGGTGACGGCGGTGCGGTGCAGCATGGTGTCGCCCAGGGCGATGACCACGCCCAGCACGGCCATCAGCCCGCCGGCGAGGGCGAGCCGGCCGGCGGAGCGGTCGAGGACGGCCTGCACCGCGATGCCGACGGCCGCGGGCAGCAGGGCGACACCGGCCATGTGCAGGGTGCCCCAGAGCAGGGACCTGACCTGGCCGCCCAGCTGCTGTCTGCCCAGCCACATCAGGAAGCGGGAGCCGGACCGTACGTCGGGGACGCCGGGATCGGGATACGGAAGATCGCGAATCTGCATGACGTCCCAGGGATCGGTCTCGTCGTTCTCGTTGGTGAGCCGTGCAAGGTTCGCGCTGGGAAGCAGCTCAAATCAACCGATTTTCCGGGCTCTTCGTCGCCTCGGAGGAGGAAACCGGACGCAGCGGGCCCGGGAGGGAGCGGCTGCGGAAACCCGGACCGGCGCACCGGATGGGAGGATGGGGCGCATGCGAGTTTCCGGGTTCGTACGGACCGTGGCCGCGGCCGCGTTGGGCGTCGTGTTCATCGCGGGCTGCGGTCGCACGGACGGCGCGGGGACGGGCGACGGCTCCGGCGGCCGGCAGGCCGATGCCTCACCTGTGTCGGACCTCAAGCGCATCCCGGACGTGGGGGACCGGCTCCGGTCCAAGATCCCCGCCGGCACGCGGCAGGTGGTCGCCGTGTACGGCCGGGGCGCCGACTCGGCGGAGTCCACCGTCGTGCTCTGGACCAAGCACGGCAGCACCTGGGACCGCACCCGCAGTTGGGCCGCGCACAACGGCAAGCGCGGCTGGACCACGGACCACCGCGAGGGCGACAAGCGCAGCCCGGTCGGCGTGTTCACCCTCTCCGACGCGGGCGGGGTTCTTCCCGACCCGGGCGCCGGGCTGCCGTACAGCCGGTCGGCCGGATTCGCCGCGCCGCGCTACTGGCCGAAGACGCACTGGCACGACTTCGACTACGTCATCGCGATCGACTACAACCGGGTCAAGGGTGTCTCGCCGAACGATCCAGCCCGCCCCGAGGGGCAGTCCAAGGGCGGCAGTATCTGGCTGCACATGGACCACGGCAGCGGCACCTCGGGGTGTGTGAGCCTGGCCAAGTCCGGGATGCGGTATCTGCTGCGGGCCCTGGACCCGGCACAGCACCCCGTCGTGGTCATGGGGGACACGAAGAACCTCATGGCCTGAACCGGCCGGCTGCGGCGGCGGTCATTCAGCAGCGGGCGTCCGGCCCGTTCATCAGATCGGCCAGCAGACCGCCGAGCACCTCGCGCTGACCGGCGGTCAGCGGAGCGAGGATGTCCTCCGCGGCGGCCCGGCGTGCGCTGCGCAGGGCCTGGAGCGTGGACCTGCCGTCATCGGTCAGCTCGATGCGCACCACGCGGCGGTTGGTGGGGTCCGGCGCCCTCCGCACCGAGCCGTTCACCTCCAGCGCGTCCACCAGTGTCGTCACGGCCCTCGGCACGACCTCCAGCCGCTGTGCGAGATCGGCCATCCGCGGCGGCTCCGGGAACTGCGCCACCGCGCGCAGCAGCCGGGCCTGCGCGGGGGTCACGCCGAGCGGCTCGAGATGACGCTTCTGTGCCCGGTGCAGCCGTCGGGTGAGCCGCAACAGCTGCTCGGCGAGGGGGCCGGAGGTGTCGGGAGCAGCGGGGGCGGCGGGACTGTCGGAGGAGGGCATGCCCGGAGCGTATCAGGATGTCATTCATTGTGAGTGTAGGTAACAATGAGCTATGCTCCGTCGAGTGCCGTCACATCCCGTGCCGGCACCGCCGACCGAGCACGACGGACCGAGCACGACGAAGGAGCCCATGCCGCACGACGACTCGATCCCGCTCCGGACAGTGGAGCGGACACCGCACCCCGCGGACCAGGAGCAGCCCGCCCAGGTCCGGCGCATTCTCCGGCTCTTCCGCCCCTACCGCGGCCGGCTCGGCCTGGTAGGGCTGCTGGTCGCAGCCTCCTCGCTGGTCACCGTCGCTTCACCTTTCATGCTGCGCGAGGTGCTCGACACCGCCATTCCGCAAGGCCGTACGGGGCTGCTGACGCTGCTCGCCCTGGGCATGATCATCGCTGCTGTCGTGAGCAGCGTCTTCGGCGTGCTGCAGACCCTCATCTCGACGAGCGTCGGGCAGCGCGTCATGCACGATCTGCGCACCGCCGTCTACGCGCAGCTGCAGCGCATGCCGCTGGCCTTCTTCACCCGCACCCGCACCGGTGAGGTGCAGTCCCGTATCGCCAATGACATCGGCAGTATGCAGGCCACCGTCACCTCCACGGCCACCTCACTGGTCTCCAACCTCACCAGCGTGGTCGCCACCGTTGTCGCGATGCTCGCCCTGGACTGGCGGCTGACGGTCGTTTCGCTGCTTCTGCTGCCGGTGTTCGTCTGGATCAGCCGCCGGGTCGGCCGCGAACGCAAGAAGATCACCGCACAGCGGCAGAAGCAGATGGCGGTGATGGCCGCCATGGTCACCGAGTCGCTGTCCGTCAGTGGCATCCTGCTCGGCCGCACCATGGGCCGTGCCGACTCCCTGACCCGGGGCTTCTCCGAGGAGTCCGAGCGCCTGGTCGACCTCGAGGTCCGCTCCAGCATGGCCGGCCGCTGGCGGATGTCCGTCATCGGCATCGTCATGGCCGCCATGCCCGCTGTCATCTACTGGGCCGCCGGGGTGGCGCTCCAACTGGGCGGCCCGGCGGTCTCCCTCGGAACCCTGGTCGCCTTCGTCTCCCTCCAGCAGGGGCTGTTCCGGCCCACGGTCAGTCTGCTGTCCACGGGCGTGCAGATGCAGACCTCGCTCGCACTCTTCCAGCGCATCTTCGAATATCTCGACCTCCCGGTGGACATCACGGAACCCGCCGAACCGGTGCGGCTGGAGAAGGTGTGCGGAGATGTCCGCTTCGAGGACGTCCACTTCGCGTATGAGCCGGAGGGCGCCGCGACGCTCAGCGGTATCGACCTCACCGTCCCGGCAGGGGGAAGCCTCGCGATCGTGGGTGCCACCGGCTCCGGCAAGAGCACGCTCAGCTATCTGGTGCCCCGGCTGTACGACGTGACGGGCGGTCATGTCCTGCTCGACGGGGTGGATGTGCGCCACCTCGATTTCGACACCCTCGCGCGTGCGGTCGGCGTCGTCTCGCAGGAGACCTACCTCTTCCACGCCTCCGTCGCCGACAATCTCCGGTTCGCCAAGCCGGAGGCGACCGACGAGGAGATCGAAGCGGCGGCGAAGGCCGCCCAGATCCACGACCACGTCGCCGGCCTGCCGGACGGCTACGACACTCTTGTCGGCGAGCGCGGCTACCGTTTCTCCGGTGGTGAGAAGCAGCGCCTCGCCATCGCCCGCACCATCCTGCGCGACCCGCCCGTACTCATTCTCGACGAGGCCACCAGCGCCCTCGACACCCGTACCGAGCACGCGGTGCAGGAAGCCATCGACGCACTGTCGGCGGGCCGGACCACCATCACCATCGCGCACCGGCTCTCGACCGTGCGCGAAGCGGATCAGATCGTCGTTCTCGACTCGGGACGTATAGCCGAGCGCGGCACGCACGAGGAACTGCTGGCGCTGGACGGCCGGTACGCGGCTCTGGTCCGCCGTGACGCCGAACTCGCTCCGGCCGCCGTACGCTGAACGCTTCGCGGGACATCACCGTCGGGACCCTCAGGCCCCCAGGCCGCTGGGCCGAAGAGGCCGAAGAGGCCGGTCAGTTCGTGACGAGGACGACCTCGAACGTCCGCGGTCCATGCACTCCCTCGACCCGGTCGAGTTCGATGTCGCTGGTCGCCGACGGGCCGGAGATCCAGGTCAGAGGTCGGCCCGGGTCGAGCCGTTCCAGCGCCTGCGGCACCGAGTCCACGATCTGCCCGGGGACCCGGACCACACAGATGTGGTGGTCCGGGATCAGCGTGATCCGGCGGCGGCCCTGGTCGGGACCGCCGTCCAGGACGACCGTGCCCGTCTCGGCGATCGCGACCGCACATCCCGTCACCACGCTGTCCACCGCGTCCAGTTCAGCGGCAGACGACCCCTCCGCATCCTGCACCACCTCGACGCCTTCCGCCGCGGCATCGGCGAGCCAACCCGTGGGGAGCCCTCCGGGTACGACGACCTTGCGGGTCTTCCGGTCGGCCAGCAGACGCGCGATCAGCGCCGCCAGCTCGGCGGCCGAGCAGTGGTACACCACGGCCCGGTAGTCCGCGAGATGCTCCGCGAGCAGCGCCCCGGTCCGCGCGGGGCTGCGCTCGTCGTGCACCCGCAGATAGTCGCGCCCGACCGGCACGTCCTCCGGCCGCTCGTCGTCCGGAACATCGGCCAGTGCCCGCCGGATCCGGCCCAGAACCGTATCCCTGCTGCTCACTTCGTCCCACCCTCCCCGCGCGTCCGCAACCACCACGCGCGGAACGACTCCTCGGGCACCGGCGGCAGATCACGCGTGTCCGACCAGGCCCTGCCCGGCCCCGGCAGCCGCTTCGGATGGACCCTGCGGGTCCCGGCCGCCAGCCGCTGTCCCGCGCGCATCGCGCCCGGCCGCTCCATGGCCCACCGCGCGGCCCGCATCACCGCCCGCTCCGCCGCATGCCCGCGGGCCGGCCGCAGCACCACCTTCTCGCCCCGTACGGTCGCGGGCCCGCCCTCGACGACCCGCTCCCGCAGATGCACCAGAACCTCCGGAATGTCGATGGCGACGGGGCAGACCTCGTAGCACGCGCCGCACAGCGTGGAGGCATACGGCAGTGAGGCGTCCAACTCGCTCGCTACGCCGCGCAGTTGGGGTGTGAGAATCGCGCCGATCGGCCCCGGATAGGCCGAGCCGTACGCATGCCCGCCCGCCCGCTCGTACACCGGGCACACATTGAGGCACGCCGAGCAGCGGATGCAGCGCAGTGCCTGCCGCCCGACCGTGTCGGCCAGGGTGTCGCTACGGCCGTTGTCCAGCAGCACCAGATGGAAGACCCGCGGGCCGTCGGAGTCCGTCGTACCCGTCCAGGTCGAGGTGTACGGATTCATCCGCTCCGCTGTGGAGGAGCGGGGCAGCAGCTGGAGAAAGACCTCCAGATCGCGCCAGCTCGGCACCACCTTCTCCACCCCGACCACCGAGATCAGTGTCTCGGGCAGGGTCAGGCACATCCGTCCGTTGCCCTCGGATTCGACGACGACCAGCGTGCCGGACTCGGCGACCATGAAGTTCGCGCCGGAGATCCCCACCTTCGCGCGCAGGAACTTCTCGCGCAGATGCAGCCGGGCCGCCTCCGCGAGTTCGGCGGGGTCATCGGTCAGCCCGTCCGGGGCCGCCCGGCCCCAATCGGCCATCCGCTCGCGGAAGATGTCACGGATCTCGGAGCGGTTCCGGTGGATCGCCGGGACCAGGATGTGCGAGGAGGTGTCCTCCCCGAGCTGCACGATCAGCTCGGCGAGGTCGGTCTCGTACGCCCTGATGCCCGCGGCCTCCAGTGCGTGGTTGAGCCCGATCTCCTGGGTGGCCATCGACTTGACCTTGACGACCTCGCGCTCGCCGGTCTCCCGCACCAGCTCCGTGACGATCCTGTTCGCCTCGTCGGCGTCGGCGGCCCAGTGGACCTGACCGCCGGCAGCCGTCACCGCCGCCTCCGTCTGCTCGAGATAGTGGTCGAGATGGCGCAGCGCACGGTCCTTGATCGCGGCGCCGGCCGCTCTCAGCCGCGACCAGTCGGCGAGTTCGGTGACGGCCGCCGCGCGCCTCGCGCGGATCGTATGGGTGGCGCGGCGCAGGTTGCCGCGCAGTTGGGCGTCGCGTGTGGAGGCCTCGGCGGCCGCCGGGAAGGCGGGCACGCCCAGGGGTACGGGCTTCATCGGGCGGTCTCCTCGGTGCTCGCCAGAATCTCGGCCAGATGCATCGCCCGCACCCCGCTGCGCTGCCGGGACAGCGAGCCGCCGATATGCATCAGACAGGAGTTGTCCGCCGCGCAGAGCACCTCCGCGCCCGTGCCGCACACATGGCGCACCTTGTCGCCGCACATGGCCGCCGAGACCGCCGGGTTCTTCACCGCGAACGTACCGCCGAAGCCGCAGCACTCGTCGGCGGCCGGGAGTTCGGCCAGCCGCAGCCCCCGGACGGCCCGCAGCAGCCGCAGCGGGCGGTCGCCCACCCTCAGCAGCCGCAGCGAGTGGCAGGTCGGGTGGTACGTCACCGTGTGCGGGAAGTACGCGCCGACGTCCTCGACCCCCAGCACGTCGAGCAGGAACTCCGACAGCTCGTACACCTTGGGCACGACCTCGGACACCGGCCCGGTCAGCTCCGCACGGCCCTCGTCGGCTGCCCGCGCGGCGATCCTCGGGTGGACGTCACGCACCATCGCGGCGCAGGAGCCGGACGGGACGACGACCGCGTCATAGGAGCCGAAGGTGGCGGCGAAGCGCCGCACGAGCGGCTCGGCCTGGTGCCGATAGCCCGTGTTGTAGTGCATCTGGCCGCAGCAGGTCTGGCCCGGCGGGAAGTCGACATCGACGCCCAGCCGCTCCAGCAGGGCGACCGTGGCCCGCCCGGTGCCCGGATACAGCGTGTCGTTCACGCAGGTGACGAACAGCGCAACGCGCACAGAACCTCCTCTCGCCGAGTCGGATCCTAGCGCCGGCCCGGGTATGCGAACCCCCAGGTATGGGGAGTCGAGGATCATGACAAGTACAGGACATCCATCCGCGGGCCGGGAGACCCCCGCGGACGGCCGCCCGCGGTCCTCGGTGCGCCAGTTGACGGCGGCGTCCGTCGGGAACGCCGCCGAGTGGTACGACTGGTACGCGTACTCCTTCCTGGCCGTCTACTTTGCGGACCAGGTCTTCCCCAAGGGCGCCGGCAACTCACTCGTCCCGCTGCTGTCCACCTTCGCGGTCTTCGCCGTCGGGTTCTTCATGCGTCCGGTCGGCGGGCTGCTGATGGGCGCGGTCGCCGACCGGCACGGCCGCCGGCCGGCGCTGACGGCCACCATCCTCCTGATGGGCGGCGGCAGCCTGCTGGTCGCCCTGACGCCGACGTACGCCTCCGCGGGCATCCTCGCACCGATGGTGCTCGTGGTCGCCCGTCTGATCCAAGGCCTCTCGGTGGGCGGTGAGTTCGCGGCCTCCACCACATTCCTCGTGGAGTCGGCCGGCCCCGGCCGCCGCGGCCTGTTCTCCAGCTTCCAGTACGTCTCCACCACCATCGGCCAGCTCATCGCCTCCGGAGTCGCCGCCCTGCTGGCCCATCTGCTGACGGACGCCCAGATGGGCGACTGGGGCTGGCGCGTGCCCTTCGCTCTCGGCGCGGTGCTCAGCCTCGTCGGCTTCTGGATCCGGCGCGGAGCGCACGAGACGCGCAGCGCCGAGCAGCAGGCCGCGCCCCGGCCCGGGCTCCTCGAGGCCTTGCGGCGCCACCCCCGCGAGTCCCTGCTGATCTGCGGCATCACCACCGGCGGCACCATCGCCTACTACACGTGGACGACGTACCTGCCGACGTACGCCACTGTCAACGCCGGATTCGACGAGGGTGACGCACTCACCGTCGGGACGATCTCCCTGGCGTTCTTCGCACTGCTCCAGCCCTTGGGCGGCATGCTCTCGGACCGTATCGGACGCAAGCCGCTGCTGATCGGGTTCTCCCTCGGATTCGCCCTGCTGGCCGTCCCGCTGCTCGGGCTCGTCACCGACGCCTTCGCCTCCCTGCTCCTCGTGAGCTGCGCGGGCATGGTGCTCCTCACCGGCTACACCTCGGTGGCGGCCGCGGTGAACGCGGAGGTCTTCCCGGCGCGGGTACGGGCCGCGGGAATCGGGTTCCCGTACTCACTGACGGTGGCCCTCTTCGGTGGCACTGCTGCCTACGTGGGCACGTGGTTCAAGCAGGCGGGCCACGCGGACTTCTTCCCCTGGTACGTCGCGCTGCTGTGCCTGGTGTCCTTCTGCGTCTATCTGGCGCTGCCGGAGACATCGAGGAAACCGCTCGACACCTGATCCGCCATGGCCGTGACCGTGGCCGGGGACGTGGCCGGCGCCGGACCGTCGAGCAGGGTACGGATCTCGCGGACGGCGGCGCGGCCGAAGCGGTTGGCGCCGACGGTGCTCGCCGACGGGCCGTAGCCGACCAGGTGGACACGGGGATCGCGTACCGCGCGCGTGCCGTCGAGGCGGATGCCGCCGCCGGGCTCGCGCAGCCGGAGCGGCGCCAGGTGGTCGATCGCCGCCCGGAAACCGGTGGCCCACAGGATCGCGTCGGCCCCAACCGTGCGGCCGTCCGCCCAGCGGGCCCCCTCCGGGGTGATGCGGTCGAACATCGGCAGCCGCTCCAGGACCCCGCGTTCACGAGCCCGTCGCATGGCGTCGGTCATCGGCAGCCCGGTGACCGAGACCACGCTCTGCGGCGGCAGACCGCTGCGCACCCGCTCTTCGACGAGCGCGACGGCCGCCCGGCCGCGCTGCTCGTCGAAGGGGCCTTCGCGGAAGACGGGCGGCCGCCGGGTCACCCACGTTGTCCCGGCCGCCACCTCGGCGATCTCCATCAGGTGCTGCACGGCCGAGGTGCCGCCGCCGACGACGATCACGCGCTCGCCCGTGAAATCCGCCGGGCCGCGGTAGCCGGCCGTGTGCAGCTGCCGCCCGCGGAAGGTCCGCTGACCGGGGTAGCGCGGCCAGAAGGGGCGGTCCCAGGTGCCCGTGGCGTTGATCAGGGCACGCGCCGACCAGACCCCCTCCGAGGTCTCCACCCGCAGACGG
Source organism: Streptomyces sp. NPDC004647 (assembly GCF_040609575.1). Taxonomy (NCBI): domain Bacteria; kingdom Bacillati; phylum Actinomycetota; class Actinomycetes; order Kitasatosporales; family Streptomycetaceae; genus Streptomyces; species Streptomyces sp. NPDC004647. Next base: position 63,006 of record NZ_JBEXKU010000038.1, read on the forward strand.
CCGCCGTCGCCCTCGCGTACGGCCCGCACGTCCACCGGCCGGTGCACACGCAGGCCGAAGGTGCGCTCGTAGGTGTCGAAGTAACGGCCGATGACCTCGGAGGACGGCCGGTCCTCGGGGGCGTCGGCCAGTGGCAGCCCGGGCAGGGCGTGCATGCCGTGCACCCTGCCGTACGTGAGTGAGGGCCAGCGGAACTGCCAGGCTCCGCCCGGCCGCGGCGAGTGGTCCAGGACCAGGAAGTCCCGGTCCTGCTCGTAGCCCGCCTGCCTCAGGTGATAGGCGCCGGACAGGCCTGCCTGTCCGGCGCCTATCACCACCACGTCCACGTCTCGCACCACCGTGTTGTTCACACCTCTACTAACTCGCCGGGCGGGCGCAGTCTTCCCGTGCGGTCCCCGGACGTCAGCGGCCGGCCGGCAGCGGAGCACCACCGGGAGCGGACGCGGGACGCCCGTTCGCCACCGCCGCGCCGGCACTGCCACAACCCGGTCGCCAACTGCTGGGCTTTGACGCGGGTGAGGGCGTCGGGCGCGCCGAACGGTTCGTCGAGCAGCAGATATCGGGCGGCACGCGGACGCGTTTTCCGGGTGGGTGGGTGAGGATGGAGGTATGTCCGAAGCCTTCACCACGCGCGTGATCCATGTCCCCACCGGCTCCCTGGAGTCGGTGCATGACCTCACCTCTGCCTGCGAGGACTTCCTGCACGGGGTGGCCCACGGCCGCGACGGTCTGCTCAATGTGTTCGTGCCGCACGCGACGGCCGGTGTGGTCCTCATCGAGGTCGGTGCGGGCAGTGACCGCGACCTGCTGGCGGCACTGCACAACCTGCTGCCCCCGGACGACCGCTGGCAGCACCGGCACGGCAGTCCGGGTCACGGCCGGGACCATGTTCTGCCCGCCATCGTGGCGCCGCATGCGACGCTGCCGGTCATCGGCGGGCGGCTGGAACTCGGCACCTGGCAGTCCGTATGCCTGCTCGATACGAACCGTGATAATCCGGACCGCCAAGTGCGTCTGTCCTTCCTGGGCTGATCCGGCCGGGCGCGGCTGATCCAGCGGATCCTTGCCGGCAGCTTCGGGGAAGCGCGGCTGCTCTTCTCAGGTGGGGCTGAGGGGATGGGTGGCCGTGGCGGAACGCGGTGGCCAGGTCTGAGGGGCGAGGATGCCCAGGACGTACGCCCGGGCGACGAGCGCGGGTCTGGTCGCGGCGCCCAGAAGATCGCGCAGTCGTCTGAGGTGGTAGTCGACGGTCTGCCGGGAGAGTCGCAGCGACGTGGCGATCTCCCTGTTGCTGCGGCCCACGGCCAGCAGGGACAGGATGCGGATCTGGCTGGCGGTGAGCGGCGGGTGTGCCTCGTGGGCGAGTCCCTGGTGGGTGACGACTGCCCAGACGTCCGCCGCGCGGGTCGAGGTCCGGCCCACCGCCGTCAGATGAAGCCGGGCCCGGCGCTGCCGGCCACGGGCGTCGACGAACACGGCGGACGTCTCGACCCTCCTGCTACGGCGGGCTATCAGGTCGTTCCATCTGCGATGCAGCAGGTCGAGTTCCGGGGCCGGGGCCAGTACGGTGTGGGCGCGGCGGCCCACGAGATCCGGGAGCCGGGTCCGGAGCAGTTCGGCGGCCGCGGCGCTCGCCTGCTGGATCCGTCCGCCCGCCGATATGAGGGCGCAGGGCAGCCCGCTGTGGTCACGCAGCGCGTGCAGGCTCTCCTCGGCCTCCCGGCGTTGGCTCAGGGCGCGCGTGTAGTCGGTGATGTCCACGTAGATGCCCGCCACGCAGGTCCGTGATCCCTCCAGGACGGGGAACCGATGGCCCGCCGCGTGTCCGCTGGTGCCGTCGGAACGGTGGTAGGTGAGGGTGTGCCGCACCGGCCTGCCGTGGGCGAGAACCTCCCGGTCGAGCGCGAGGAACTGCGCGGCGTCGGCGGGGGAGTCGAAGTCCTGTACGTGCTTCCCGATGATGTTCCCCGGCGTGGTGCCGTAGAGGTGCGCGTAGGCGTGGTTCGTCCAGAGATAGCGACCGTCCTCGTCCCGGATGAAGGCCGCGGCGGGGGCGAAGTCGGCGAACGCGTCGTAGCGGCGCGCGGCGGCGGTCCGGGCGCTGACCTCCACGGCCAGTCCGCGGGCCCGGCCGCGGCACGGGGCATCGTCGAGGGGCCAGCTCACATCGAAGACCCGCCCGTCGAACCGCGCCTGCCAATGGCTGACTTCGGGGGAGTGCCAGGACGCCGCGAATTCCTGCCGCATGGCGTCGAAGAACCGCTGCGCCGTCCGCGCGTCACCGAAGGCGCCGCCGCCGTTGTCGATGACGCGCAGCTGTCCGTCGGACTCCCACCAGGACACGGGGAGGTGCTCGAGCAGCGCTTTGAGACCGGTCTCGTCCACGACGGCCCTTCCATGAAGTTTCAACCGGATTGCACGGAGTGACATCGCGATGCGTATCCCGCTCGGTTCCCGCGTATGCCCGGTTCTCGGCCGACCTGGACGGCGTCCGGACGTGACGCCCGCCGTCGCTCCCGCCCTGCGTCACCACGGGACCTTCACGCCCAACGGCTCCCGCAACTCTGGCATTTGCCTGACCGGCTGCCGCCCGGAGCGGCGATTCGGGTACCTGTCGGGTGTTTCGCTTGAGTTGGGCGACCGGCGGTCGTCATGTCGGACGATCTCGCGCGTCCCGCCGTCCTGACGGGCCCATCAGTACGTGACGAAGGAGTCGTGTTTTCTGTGAACAAGGTGCTGTTCGTGCATGCCAAGGGCGGCCCGCCCCTCGGCTATGCCCTGTCACGGGTCGCCGCGACGTCCGCAGTGCACCTGCTGGCGCTCAGCGCACTTCCTCCCACAGTGGCCGCGTCCGCCGGGCGCTTATGCGCCTCGGTCCTCGTCTCCGTCGAGTCGGAGCGGCGCGACCTGGTGTCTCTGATCGTCGCCCGGGCGCAGGCCGTGGGCGCGGACGCGGTCGTCACGTTCTCCGAGTACGCCGTCGTGGCCGTCGCCCAAGCCTGTGAGAAGCTCGGCCTCGCCGGGGCGGGCAGCTCCTGCGCCCTCGCCCGCGACAAGCGGATGATGCGGCGCACCTGGCAGGAACACGGTATATCCCAGCCCCGGTTCCGCCCGGTCGCCTCGGAGCAGGACCTGCACGACGCGGCCGCGGTCCTCCCCTTCCCGCTGCTGCTGAAGGCGGCCTGGAGCGCCGGTTCCACCGCACACCAGATCATCCGCTCCCCGCAGGAGGTGCGGACGGCCTGGGAGCGGTCGCGGGAGGTGATGGCCGAATCCGCACAACTGGGTTATGCCGAACTCCATGTGGCCGACGCCGGTGCGGACTTCCTGGTCGAGCAGATCGTGGCGGGCTCGGCCGGGGACTGGTTCGACCAGCCGGGGTGGGGCGACTACGTAAGCGTCGAAGGCGTCGTCATCGACGGCGACTTCCGGCCCGTCTGTCTCAGCGGACGCATGCCGACCGTGGAGCCGTTCACCGAGCGCGCCGGCATCACCCCCGCCGCGCTGCCGCACGACGCCCAGGAGCGCGTCGTGGCCCTCGCGCGAGAGGCCGTCGACGCGCTGGGCCTCGCGAACTGCGGGACGCACACCGAGATCAAGCTCGGTGCCGACGGCCGTATGTGGGTGATCGAGACCGCCGCCCGGTTCGGCGGCGCGATGACCGTCCCGCAGATCGAGGAGGTCTTCGGCCTGGACCTCATCGGGATGCTCGTCGACCATCTCCTGGGACGCCCGGTCTCCTGGCCGGCGCTGGCCCGTACACCACAGGAGGCGCGGGGCGCGGCGGGTTCGCTCGTCGTACTGGCCGTCGACGGTGCCGGTGACGCCTGGCCGGGCCGGCGCATCTGGGACTTCCCGACGGTGACGGAGGCCATCCCGGTCAGCGACGGCAGCCGGCTGTCGGTGGTGGCCGAGAACTCACTCCCCGACGGCGCTGTGGTGCCGGTCTACGACCCGGCCGCCGGCGCGAACACCATGGCGGCGCTCTGCCTGCTCTCCGCCGTCGACCCGCAGATCGTCATCCGTGACTTCCGGACCCTGGTGGACGCACTGCCGCACGTCCTCCCGGCGGCTTCGCCCGAGGAGGCCCGTTCATGACCACCCGCCTCATTCCGCCGGGCGCGCCGGACCCTGCCGCGGACCGCACGGTCGTCGGCGCGAATCTGTCGCTGCCGCTGTTCCGCACCCTCTCCGGAGTGCTGGCCGGTCACCCCTACCTGAAGGTCGTCGTCGACCGCGCCGAGGACACCTGGCACCTGCTCGATACGGCCGTCCACCCGTTCCACGTCAACTACGTCGCCACGCGCATCCTCGGCATGGAGCTGGATGCCCTGGACGCAGGCCTGGATGCCTTCAACGCTTCGGTGTACGTGGATCCGGGGCGCCGATTCCTGCTGGGTGTGCTCTCCCTGCACACCGACGGGGACTCCGACGGCCACGAGCGGCCGTTCCTCGTCCTGGAGACGACCGAAGCCGACACCATGCACGGCGCTCTGCTCGAGGCGTTCTACGTGTTCATCCGCAGCCGGGTCGACGGCCGCCTGCCGCTGCTGCTGAAGCCGGCGAACCACGGACAGGAACAGGAGCTGTCCGGGATCAGCGAGGTCCGCGTGCCGCGGATACTCAGCCACGAACTCTTCGGCAACCGGACGCGGACACCGCTCAACGCCGCCGAGGCCGTCGGCCGGCTGCGCTGGTTCCGGACCACCGAGGAGTACGAGGCAGCCGCCGACGGGCTCGGCTGGTCGGACATCGTGGCCATGGCCTGCCTGCCGGACGACGTGCCGCGCGTCGCCGGATTCCTCAACACCGCGCCCACCACGCCGCTCTCGCACACCAACGTCCTCGCCTCCGGCTGGGGCATCCCCAACGCGATCGTCCGCGACCTGGAGCAGATCGTCGAGAAGGACGACCTGAACGGCGCCTGGGTCCGCTACCGGGTGCGGGACGACGGGATCACCCTCGTGCCGCTGGCGAACGCCCCCGTCCTGGAAGCGCCGACGTGGCACCAACAGCGGATCCGGATGGAACCGCCGCTGCTCGAGGACGCGCCGGCCCTGTCCCTGCACCGGCTGCGCCGCGCGGACCGGGACCGCTACGGCACCAAGGCGGCCAACCTCGGAGAGCTTCATCACGTCCTCGACAGCCGCACTGCCGATCTCACCGCGTTCTACGGGCTGCCACGGCCTCCCCGCACGGATCTGTACGGCCATCTCGCGGCCCGCCTCGGCGTCACGGATGCGACCACCGCCGGGCTGCGGCAGGCGGCAGCCGAATGCGCGGCACGTACCGTCGCGGCCCCCGACGGAGTCGCCCTGCCGTTCGCTTTGCAGCATCGCTTCCTCACCTCCTCACCGGCCCTGCAACAGGGCATCGGCAAGCTCAAGATGGCGCTCGAACTCGACGCGCTCGAGGTGCTGGAGTCGCTCTGCCTGCACCTGCAACACGTCGTCCGCCACACCCCGATGCCGGAAGAAGTGACCCGGCAGATCACCCAGGCGTTCCCGGCCCCGCTCGCCGCGGGAAGCCGTCTGGTGGTGCGCTCCTCCTCCAATGCCGAAGACCTTCCCGGGTTCTCCGCGGCCGGGGTCTACGACTCGGTCACCACCGTCCGCGGCGCCGCCGAACTCCTCGACGCGGTGCGCCAGGTGTGGGCCTCCCTGCTGTCGCCGCGCAGCGTGCGCCTGCGCCACCAGGTCGGCATCTCCCTGGACGACACGTACATGGGAGTGATCGTCCAGAGTTACGTCCCCGCGGACCTCGGGGGCGTTCTGGTCACCTGCAACCCGACGAAGCGCGAGGACTTCCGCAACGTCTACCTCAACTGCTCGCCGGGCTCCCCCGAGACGGTCGTCGACGGGACGACCCTGCCACAGCAGTACCTGTACAACACCGTTGAGGGCGGCGGCCGTACGGTGGCACTCGGACTGTCCGGCGAGGACCTGCCCGCCGCGACCCGGGGCCGGCTGGCGGACCTGGCCCTCACCGGTCGGCTGCTGCAGTCCCACTTCAGCGAACCCGACACGGACAACCCGCTCGACATCGAGTGGCTGATGACCGACCGGGGGGATTTCCGGCTGGTCCAGATCCGCCCCTACGCGCTGTGATCCGCCGGTTTCCCCGGCCGCGGTTCACCTCCCGGCCCCGTACGGCGGGTCCGCCCCTGACGCCCGCGGCCCGCCGGATCATCCGGCTGAACAACGGCTTCCAGCTGCTGTTCAACCTGCTGTGGTGGATGCCGGTGTTCTACGTCTACCAGCGGGAGGCGGGATTGTCGGACGGGCAGATCTTCGGGATCCAGAGCGGGCCCTGACCCCGAATCCTGGACACGGGCTTATGCGACTTCGGTAAGGGTAGTTGATGTTGTTGCGGAGGCCGTCTCGTAGGCGATGGGGCTG